>JBEKBA010000041.1:0-22145 GCA_050015635.1 Verrucomicrobiota bacterium | reverse complement strand
GGCTACGGCCCGATGCTCGTGGCCGGGCAAAAATTTTCGCGCGAAGAAATCGCCGGGAAAAAAATCGCCGTGCCCGGAACCATGACCAGCGCGTTTCTGGCATTGCAACTCTGGCTCGGCAAAAGCGCGAAGGAATTTAATTACGTCGTTGTGCCATTCGACCGGATTTTTTCCGCCGTGAAAAATGGAACGGCGGAAATCGGCCTGATCATTCACGAAGGCCAGTTGACGTATCAAAATGAAGGACTGGTGGTTTGCGAAGATTTGGGTGTTTGGTGGGGCAAGCAAAACGACAGCCTGCCGCTGCCGCTCGGCGGGAATGTCATTCACAAGAAGTTTTCACCGGACGTTCGCCGGAAAATTTCCGGCATTTTGACCACGAGCATTCAATTCAGTCTGGATCATCGCACCGAGGCGGTGCAACACGCGCTGCAATATGCGCGTGACATGGGCACTGGACGCTGGATTACGGGGAGCGGGGCAGGGAATCCATCCGCCGATTTCTCGGTCAGGCCTTCGAGCGCGGCCTGATTCCGCACCGGCAGGAATTGGAATTTGTGGTGTGAGGCTAACGACCAAACCCGAGCCACGCCGAACCTGTGATGTCAACCGCCAAGAACGCCAAGGCACCTGGCGGTGCGGCCACCAAAAACCCTCGCTACGCATCGCTCCATAATTTCCATGAATGCTCTAACCGCACTGGATTGCGCCATCGGGTTCCATCCTGGCGATGAGGGGATGCGTGTCGCGTTGCAAACAGAACGCCACGTCGTCGCGCAATTCGGGAATGGCCAGCAACCGCCGTCCGTTTTCCGAATTACAAACCGCCGCGGCCAGATCAGATTTCACCCGCGCATAAGCGCGCCGCGCAATTTCAGCCGAATCTGAATATTTGGTAGGGACGGCGCGCTGCGCCGTCCGGTCATCGCAGCGCGATGACCCTACCTTTGTCTCGCCACACCGGATTAGCATTTCACAGAGCAGGCCCGCCGCCAGAACGTCTTCGTCGGCTCTGTTTTCGCCCGTGCCGGCGCAAACGAGCAAGACATTTTCAAAATGTTTCACTTGAAGGAATTTTGCCGTCGCGCCCAGGTTCAAAAATGAAGCGGCCAAAACCATTTTCGCGCCGGCGCCGGCGCGCAACGCGCGCGTGCCGTTCGTCGTCGTCGAAACAATTGTTTTGCCCCGGACCTTTTCGGGTGTGTATTCGCGCGGCGAGTTGCCAAGGTCAAAATCAATTCCATGGGCGGAAATGCGAAGGCCGTTGCGTTCACCGCCGAGTAGAACGCCGGGTTGTTTCCGCCGAATCGCCAGGGCTTCGGAAATTTCGCCGACGGGAATGACTGCTTTCGCGCCGTTGTGCAGCGCAGTCACGAACGTGCTGGTGGCGCGCAATACGTCGAACACCATGCAAATGGTTTCGCGCAAATCACGTCCGGCGAGCGCGGGTAATTCCGCCGGCGTCAGAATGACTTCAATTTTCATTTTGGGTCGCGCGCGAAAGGGAACGAGGATGGATTCCTTTCGCAAATTTCGCGCGAAATCTAGTTTAGTTTCGTCCGAATGTAATGAAAAAGATATTGCTGCGCGCAGCCCGCGTGCGGGCCGAAATGGGTTGCGGCAAAGTGTCGCAGCTTTTTTTCAGTGACGCGCCGGCGCGGAAAATAGAGTTCACGCAGGGCGCGCTCCACCCAAACATCCACGGGAAACGCGGAATGGAATCCGCAGGCGAACAACAAAACACAATCGGCGATTTTACCGCCGACGCCGCGCAGTTTCATCAATTCGCCACGCGCTTCGGCCAGCGGCAATTGGCACAGATTTTCCAGATTAAATTTTTCCCCGGCAATCCGGCGCGCGGCGGCGAGCAGATGCGGCGCGCGAAAACCCATTTTGCAGGCGCGAAGCGCGGTTTCGGTCGCGCGGGCAATTTTTTCCGGCGGGGGAAACGCGAAAACCGCAGGTTCGTCCGGCGGGACAGGGATCGGTTCGCCAAATTGTTCGCAAAGCAGCGCGATAATCTGCCGGATCTGGACGATTTGTTTGGTGGAGGACAAAATGAATGAGGCGAGACATTCCCACGGGTCCTGGCGCAGCACGCGCAATCCGCGACACGCGGCGACGGCATCGCGCATGGGCGCGTCCCCGGGAAAAGTTTCAAGAATGGCCTCCAAATCCACCCCGGTTTGAAGAAAGTTTTGCAGCCAAGCCCAATTTTCCATCGGCCCGGTGGTTTGGGCCCAAATGCCGTTTTGAGTCTGGGTCAGCCGCACCCAATTTTTCCCGACAATGCCAATCCACGAACCATTTCGTTCGCGCCAGCGGAAGACCTGGCCGGAATCCAGGGTTGCCGCCAGATCGTAATCGCGGACGCGCAAAAAGATTTCCGATGCGGCCATTTTCAACGCAGATGGTAGCACGCCCAGAGATGCACGCGGTGAAAAACCCGGTCGCCAATTTTGATTTCGCGGTCACCGAGGTCGGTGACGGATTCAAATTCCCGCGCGATGTCCGGCGGCACGGGCGAAGACGGCGGCACGTTGGCGTGATTGACCGGTTGATGCGTCAGCCATTTCCAGAGCCAGCCGCGTTCGAGCGGGTAGGGGTCCAATTCCGAAACGTAAACGGCATTTTGACCTTGGCGGCCGGCGCGATAATCGTATTCCGGCCAGAAATAAAATTGATTCACCGGGGTATCCGAATCCGCAGCATAGACGAGCGGCTGCGATTTGAGCGCGTCTTTTGCCTGCGGCAAATAAAATGAAAACAGGCCGGTGATGCCGTAATGACTGCAGATGATAAACGCCGGTTTGCCCTGCTGCTGGAGTTTTTCGCGTTCCGTTTCGGCGAGCGTGGCGGCCTGTTTCCACGCGCGCACGCGGCGCGACGGGTCTTTTTCGCCGGGCAACTGGTTTCCGGCGATTTTGCCGACGAGGTTGCTGTCGTACATGATGGCGACGGCGGAAAAGCCGAGCACCAGTCCGATGGTCAAAAATGGTTTAACCAGACGCGAGCGGTCGCGGAGGCGCGCGTCCCACCAGGCGGCCATCAAGCAAAACATCGGCGGCACGGCGGGGGCAATCCAGTTCGGTAAAATCCGCGAGTGAAACGAATAAATCAAATGGCCGAGCAAGACCGGCGCGCTCATGCAAAAAAAATAAAGCCACAACGGATATTGTCGCCGCGCTTTCCAGAAACCGAACATGGCCCAGATTGCGCCAATGAAAAAAACCGGATTGAGCAACGCGATTTCGCTGAACAAAAAATCCCGGAGGTAGCGCAACGTCGGCCGCCATTGGGAATCCAAACCCGCGTTGCCCGCGACGTGCTGCACGGTGATCCAATCATGCCGCGAATTCCAAATGACAACGGGCAGCGTGCAGATGAAAAAAATCAGCAGCGCGAGCCACGGGCCGGGGCGGCGCAAATGCGCGCGCACCACCGGGCACAGCGCAAAGAAAACCGCCCAGCAAACAATCTGGTAGGCGGCGCTATATTTGCAGAGAAAACCAAGCCCCATTGCCAGGCCAACGACGAACCAGTCGCGGGTTTTTCCATCCGGTTGCGCCGCGCGCCAGCCGGCGATGAGCGCCCACATCCAGCACAAAACCAGCGGCGAATCAACCGTCATTAAAATGGAGCCGACGCCGAGCAACGGCACGGCGGTGACGACGAGCAACAGCCAGAACGCGGCGCGCGCGTTGACTTCACGCGCGAAAAGCCGCAACACCATCACGCTCAAAACCGCCGCGAACAACGGGGAGAAAAAGCGCACGCCAAATTCAGAATCGCCAAAGAGCGACGTACCGATGAATTGAATGAACGCGATGCCGGGCGGCTTGCTGTAATACGACAGCGCAAGATGTTTTGACCAGACCCATTGATACGCCTCGTCCTGGCTCAAGCCGATCGCGCCACCGGCGATGTAAAGCCAGCGCGCAATGAGCATGACAAAAATCAAAATGCAGCCGAGGCGGAGCCATTGCCGGTCGGTCGTGATGCGTGAATCATGAATCGCGGATGACGCGGGCAATTCAGTTCCCGAATTTCCGATTTTCAAATCCGGCACGAGCGAAGGCAATTGCCCGTGCCAGAGTGGAAACCATTTTTTACCGAAACACTGCCAGGCGGCTTCGAGGGTAAATGCAAGCGCGACGGCATAACCCGCGCCCAAAATTGCGCCCACCAGCACGTCGCCCGGATAATGCACGCCGTTATAGACGCGCGAAAATGACACGGCCAGCGCCATTGGCAGCATGAACCACAAACTGCGCCGGTAAAAAAGAAACGCGATCATCGTTGCCGCAAACCAGTTTGCGGCGTGCGCCGAGGGCATACTGCCGGTTTGGGTGCAGCCAAGCCGCTCGACGACATCCGGCAAGGCGATGCATGGGCGCGGGCGGTCAACGGCGTGTTTAATGGTATTGATAATGAGCGGATCGCCGAGCGCGACGACCAGAAAAAGCATCAGCGCGCACAAACGGACGCGAACATTGCCCAGGCACAAGGCCGTGACCATGGCGATGAAGACGAAAAGAACGAACCAGCGCATCACGCCATTGCCGCCGCTCAAAACCGGCATAAGCCAGTCGCAGAACGGATTGCTCAACGAGCGGTTGATGAAATAAAACAGGCCGGTGTCGAGTGATTGCAGCCAGTGCATTGCCAAAACTGTAGCGGGAATTCAGCGATTGGAAAATGGAATTGCACCGCGCCATCAATTTGAGCGCGACGGGAGGCTCAACCCAATGCCGAACAGAACAAATTCCTTAAAATAATTATTCCGGCAAAACTTTTGAAATAGATTTAGCCGGCTTATGCCATGATTGCCGGCAAACCGGCTGCATACCGGCCCTAATAAACGATAATTGAACGAATTGGAAAACCCTTCAATTTTTCGCGGCCGTTCAAAAATTTCAGTTCGATGAGAAAAGCGACTTCTAAAATTTGCGCGCCGAGTTTTTTCACCAGCGCGGTTGCGGCGCCGGCCGTTCCGCCGGTAGCAAGCAAATCGTCAATGAGCAACACCCGCGCGCCGGGTTGGAGCGCATCAATGTGCATCGCGACGGTCGCCGAGCCGTATTCGAGCGCGTAATCCTGTTCGTGCGTCAGATGCGGCAGCTTGCCCTTTTTGCGGACGGGCACGAAACCGGCGTTCAATTTGAGCGCGGCGGCGGCGGCAAAAATAAATCCGCGCGCGTCTATGCCCACCACAGCGTCCACCGAACCGGGCGGAAATTTTCCCGTCAATAGATCAATTGCGCCCGCAAACAGGCGCGCGTCGGCAAGCACGGGCGTGATGTCCTTGAATTGAATTCCGGGTTTGGGAAAATCCGGAACATTGCGGATGGCGGCTTCGATTTCGCCCGGGGTGACAATGAGTTGAGGCACGGCTAGTCGTCCTTCCGTTTTGTGGTTTCAAGTTTTTCAATCATGCGGCGGAGTTTTTTCAGCGCAAGATTCTGGATTTGGCGGACGCGCTCACGCGTGACACCAAACTTTTCACCGACTTCCTCGAGGGTTTTTTCCGTGCCGCCGTCAAGCCCGAAACGAAAACGCAAAATCGTCGCTTCGCGCTGGTCAAGATGCTTGACCATGTCCTGCAACATTCCGACGACGGTCTTGTCTTCGAGATTATCATAAGGCGACGTGGCGTTTTCATCCTGCACCACATCGGAAAAATTATTCGAATCTTCATCGCCAATCGGCGCGTCGAGCGACGCGGGACGAATTGCAGCCAGTCGCATTTGCTGGACGCGCGCGGCGGTCACCCCGAGTTCGCCGGCCAATTCCTCATCGGTCGGCTCGCGGCCCAGTTCCTCCTGCAAACGCATTCCGATGCGGCGCATTTTGGAGATTTTATCCACGAGATGCACCGGCAGGCGAATGGTCTTGGATTGATTTGCCAGCGCGCGTTTGATGGATTGCTTGATCCACCATGAACCGTAGGTTGATAGTTTGCCGCCCTTTTTTGGATCGAACCGCCCGACGGCTTTCATCAGGCCGATGTTGCCCTCGCTGATCAAATCAAGCAGCGGCAGCCCGATGCCCTCGTAATCGCGCGCGATTTTCACGACGAGGCGCAGGTTTGCCTTGATCATGTGTTCGCGCGCTTTTTTGTCGCCCTTTTTGATGCGAGCTGCCAACACAATCTCCTCCTGCGGCGTCAACAGTTTTACCAGCCCGATTTCGCGCAAATAAAGTTTGATGGCCGTGTCGCCGTCATAACGCTCGGTTTCCCGCTTGATGAAAGCCGTGGTGTCTCCTTCGGCGGGTTTTGGTATTTCCCGTTTGAGAAAAGCGGTGGTGTCTCCCTCGGCGGGTTTCGCTATTTCCCGCTTGAGAAAAGCCGTGGTGTCTCCTTCGGCGGATTTCGGTAAAATGGATTTTATTTTCTTCGGCGTGGAAATTTTCACGCGCCGTTGGATTTTGGTCGCTTTGCGTTTTTGTTTATTCGCCGCCATAAAACGCCCAAGACGTTAAAGGTGAAACGCGCGCCTGCAAGAAAATTAACTCCGGCGGAAATCGAATTTAATTGCGGCTGTTGCGCGACAGCGTGATGTAGTAAAGCAAATTCAACATTGCCGTCACCAACGCCGCCACATAAGTCAACGCCGCCGCATCAAGAACTTTGCTCACGCCTGCGCGTTCATCTTCCCGAACGAGGCCGAGCCGGAACAATTGCTCCTTCGCGCGACGGCTCGCGTCATATTCGACCGGCAGCGTGACGAGTTGGAACAGTGTTATCACCACGAAAACAGCAATGATGACGGGCAGAACGACTTTCAACAGGCCAAAAATAATTCCGATGAAGAAAATTCCCGCATAGGCCATGCTTGCAAATTGAGTGATTGGGAAGATCGCCATCCGAAAATTGAACAGGCCATAAGCCGCCTGATGTTGCAGCGCGTGGCCGGATTCGTGCGCCGCCACACCGACCGCCGCGACGGTGCGACCGCGGAAATTTTCCGATGACAGAAACAACGCGCGCTTCGTCGGGTCGTAATGGTCGCTCAAACGGCCGGGAATTTCCTCCACCGGCACGTTATCAAGGCCGGCGCGGTCAAGGATTTCGCGTGCCGCCTCCGCACCCGTCATGCCCGACTCGACGGGTACCCGGCTGTATTTGCCGTAAGCGTGCGATAATTTGATCTGCGCCCAGATGCCGATGAGCAAACCCGGCACCATGAACATCAGATACAACGGACTAAATAAATTCCACATCATCATAAGCTCATATCAATTGACAGCGCGTCCGCCGTTTTCATTCAAAGGAATGCGCCGTCCCTGCCGAAATAAAACATAAATTGAGCGAACGCGCAATACGAGATTGAGAATTCAATCCGCAGAATTGCGTCCAATAAATTTTTCGACGCGCAAGGCCATAACAGGGGATTAATCTTTCGCAGTTTAAATTTCCAACACTTTCTCAAACCGCGTCAGGTTGCGCGCGCCGTTGCTCATGACGAGCGCGACGTCTTCCAGCCGCACGCCTCCGATTTCCGGATAATAAAGGCCCGGCTCAACGGTCACGACCTGCCCGGCTTTTAATTTCCCCGTGGAAGTCGCGCCGATGCGCGGCGCTTCATGAATTTCCAATCCGAGTCCGTGTCCCGTTCCGTGAAAAAACCCTTCCATGCGCCCGTTGCGCTTGCCGGTCTTGTAACCCTGCTGAATAAAAAATTTCTGCACGGCCCGGTGAACGTCCGCCGTTTTTATTTTCGCGCGGATTTTTTCGAACGCAATTTTTTGTCCTTGCAAAACCACGTCGTAAAGTTTCCGCACGGCTTCGTTCGCGCGCCCGCGCACGACGGTGCGCGTAATGTCGCCGAAGTAGCCGGTTTTTTGAGAACGCGGAAAAATGTCAATGATGATGAGTTCGTTCGCGCGTAGCGGACCGTAGCCGCGTTCGTGCGGATCGCAACCCTGTTTGCCGCCGGCGACGATGGTGTTCGCCGCCAGCCCGCTCGCCTGCAAAATTGCGCAATCAATCACCGCGCGCAGTTTTTCCGACGTGAGCGGAAGATTGTGATAAATAAGTTTATGATTGCGGCCAATCTTTGCTCGACGCAGGACTTGCATTCCTTCCGCCATGCCGACTTCAGCCATCATGAGCGCGGCGGAGATTTTTTTGACCTCATCGGCGGATTTGATTTCCCGTCGTGGGAAAAAACCGGTGCGCGGTTCAACCTTGATCCCGAGTTTTTTCAAATCCTTCGCCAGGCCGAAAGGAAAATCGTCCGGCACGGTGACGCGGCGGATTTTTTTATCGCGCAGAATTTTTTGGATGATGTGCGGGAAACCGGGCCGTTTGATTCCCTGCGCGCGGAGCTTTTTATGAAACTGGCTCAATGCCGCGACACGGCAGTGAGGGGCTTGTTTGCGTGCGCGGTCAATCTCCAGATCGCTCATCACCAGGAGCGGACGTCCACCCGCGCGCAGATAGATGAACGGGTCGGGCACGAACAGGCCCGTGGCGTAAAGCATATTCGCGCCGCGCTCGCTGTCCGCGACCATGAGCAAAGTTTCAGGACGATTCATTTAACAACCGCGGACAAACACCAATGAACACAGACAGATTCATCCGCGTTTATCCGCATTCGACGGCGGTCAAGTTCCAAACAACCGGTCGCCTGCGTCGCCCAAACCGGGAATAATAAAACCTTTTCCGTTCAGTTTGCGGTCAACCGCCGCCGTGAAAATCGGCACGCGCGGATATTTTTTTTGCACGGCGCGGATTCCCTCCGGCGCGGCGACGAGATTCACGAGGCGGATGTACTTCGCCCCCTGCCCGACAAGCAGGTCAAGCGCAGCGACGGCGCTGCCACCGGTCGCGAGCATCGGGTCCAACAAGATAATTTCAAACCGCTTGAGACTTTTCGGCAGGCTTTGGTGATAAAATTGCGCGCGCAAAGTCGCTTCCTCGCGCTTCAAGCCGATAAAGCCGACGCGGGCGTTCGGGATCAATCGTAAAATGGAGTCGAGCATTCCGAGTCCGGCGCGCAAAACGGGAACGAGGGCAATGTCGCGTTCGAGTTGAAAGCCGCGCGTGGACGCGAGCGGTGTATCCACGGAAATTTGGCGAACGGAAAAATCGCGCGTCGCTTCGTAGAGCATGAGTACGGCGATTTCGCCGAGCAGCCGGCGGAATTCCTGCGGTTGCGTCCGCTTGTCGCGCAACCGCGTGAGGTTGTGCCGCACCAGAGCGTGCGCGATGACGGTGACGCCTTTCATTCAATTCCCGGGCGCCTGCCAAAGAAAATAAAGCGCACCGGCCTGCAATTTCGGAATGTCCACGCCGAGATCAAGCTTGATGTCGTGCGACTTGCTGCTTTGGCCGAGCATGGAAAGAAAATCAGAGATGTCGTAACGTTCGCGATATTCGATCAAATTGGCGCTGCTTATGTGTTCGATTTTTTCCGCGCGATTAACGGCGTCATCGAAATCGCCAAGTTCGTCCACGAAACCGAGGTGCAGCGCCTGCGTGCCCGAAAGCACACGGCCGTCCGCGTAATCCGCCCAGTTTTGCGCGAGCTCGCGGCCGTCCTTTTTATTTTCTTCGTAAGCGGCACCGCGTCCCGCAGCGACGACGCTCTTGAATTGCTGGTAAGTTTCATCAATCAAACCCTGTACCATCGCGTGTTCTTCGGGCGGAATTTCGTTGGTGCTTCGCATTCCGCTCAACATGTCCTTGAATTTTCCGCTTTTATAGACGATCGGCTCGACGCCGATTTTGTCCATCAGCCCGCGATAATTTAAACCTTCCATGATGACGCCAATGCTGCCGGTGATGGTCAATTCGTTCGCCACGATCCAGCGGCACGGCACGGAAATGTAATAACCGCCGGAAGCAGCGAGACTGCCCATTGAACAGATCACCGGCTTTTCGGAATCGTTCTGAAAATTTGCAATCGCCCGGTTGATTTCGTCCGAGGCCATCACTTCGCCGCCAGGGGAATCCACCTTGAGAATCACGGCCTTGACGCGGTTGTCATCTTTTGCGCGGTCGAGTTGCGCCTGAATCACGTCCACCATGTTGTTGCCCGCCTGATCCGCCGTGTGGTCGGTGATGATGCCGTCCACCGTAACCACCACTATTTTATTATGTGAATCGTTGTTTTCGAGAACACACTCATCCAGTTTCGGCCCGACTTCGCGAGAACTTATGCTTTTGAACCCGTTGTTAAAGCTGAACGCGCGCGAGACAAATTGCGTGAAATTTCCAAACAGGCTGAAGCCCAGCAGCACGATTAAGATGATGGCGGCGATCATCCAGCCGCGGTTCTTGCGCGGTCTGGCGGGCGGCGGTGGCGTGATGACCGGCGGCGGAGTCAATGGCGGCGGCGAAGATGAAATATCCATAACGCGCGCAACCTAGCGCAAAGGCTGTACCGGGGCAAGCGGTCGTTCACCAATAGTGATGAACCAATGGACGAATCTGTCTGTCGTAAATCACGCGGATTTTTTCCATCGTCGCTGCGGACAACGGTTTCATGTCCGACGCAGCGATGTTTTCCGCGACCTGCGCCGGACGTTTCGCGCCGGGAATCGCGCACGATACGGCGGGGAATTCCAGAATCCAGCGCAAGGCCAGTTGTGCCGGCGTTGCGTTGTCGGGCGCAAGCAACTTCAATTCTTCCACCGCGCGCAAACCGGTTTCAAAATCCACACCGGAAAAAGTTTCGCCGCGGTCAAACACCTCACCGTGACGGTTGAAGTTCCGGTGGTCATCCTTTGCGAACTTGCTGCCGTGCGTGATTTTGCCCGATAACAAACCCGACGCCAGCGGCACGCGCGCGAGGATGCCGACCTTGTTGCGCTGCGCCCTTGCGAACAATAATTCGCCCGGACGTTGGCGGAAAATGTTGAAGATGATCTGCACCGTCTGCACGCCGGGAAACTCGACAGCCTTGATCGCTTCCTCGACCTTTTCTACACTCACGCCGTAATGCCGCAGCTTGCCGGTTTTCACGAGGTTGTCGAGAATCGTAAAAACTTCCGGCATATAATAGACCTCGGTCGGCGGACAATGCAGTTGCAGCAGATCGATCGCGTCCGTTTCCAGATTTCTCAAACTGCGCTCGACAAACGACGTTAAATTTTCCCGGTTGTAACCTTCGGGAGTTTGCTTTGGTAAACGGCGACCGGCCTTGGTAGCGATGTAGAATTCTTCCTTCCGCTCTTTTTTCAATTTTGCGAGCAGACGTTCGCTGTGGCCGTCACCATATACGTCCGCCGTGTCGAAGAAATTCACACCGCCGTCGAGCGCGGCGTGCAATGCGCCAAGCGAATCTTTGTCCTCGACATTACCCCACGAGCCGCCAATGGCCCACGCGCCAAAACTGATTTCCGAAACTTTCCAGCCGGTTCGTCCCAGTTCGCGATATTTCATGCCCTTTTATTAAAGAGATTAATTGCATTTTGCTAATAAAATTTAACCGCAGAGACGCGAAGACGCAGAATTATCTTAGCGGCATTACGAAGTTCAAATTCCACTGCATTCAAGCGACTACCACGAGTTCATTTCCGTCCGCAGATGAGGCAAGAGAACGCCAAGGTTCATTAGAAACCAAAACATTTGTTCTCCGTGTCATGGCGTCTCTGCGGTTGAAAAATTCTCTAAAAACCTTATTTGTTATTCATGCAACTCGACAAGCTCACCCTCAAATCGCAGGAGGCGTTACAGGAAGCGCAACACATCGCGCGCGAACATTCGCATCAGGAAATGGACGGCGAACATCTCGCGCTTGCACTCATCGGCCAAAGCGAAAGTCTCATTCCTGATCTGCTAAAAAAAATCGGTGTACCGGTCGCCCGGCTGAAACCGGATTTGGAAGGCGAACTCGCGCGCCGCCACAAGGTCCAGGGCGCGGGCGAAGCCTACGCCGGTAACAATTTTAAAAAATCGCTCGATGCCGCGCAGTCCGAAGCGGCAAAGCTTAAGGACGATTACATCAGCACCGAACATCTGCTGCTCGGCTTGATGGACGAAGGCGGCTCATCACTGAAGAAAATTTTTTCGTCCGCCGGCCTCAAACGCGATTTGGTTTTGAATGCCCTCGCCGGGTTGCGCGGCAACCAGCGTGTGTCCGACCGGAATCCGGAAGAAAAATTTCAGGCGCTCGAAAAATATGGTCGCGATCTCACGGCGCTCGCGCGGCAGGGAAAAATTGACCCGGTCATTGGTCGCGACGAGGAAATCCGGCGCGTAATGCAAGTGCTCACACGCCGCACAAAGAACAATCCGGTGTTGATTGGCGAACCCGGCGTGGGCAAGACGGCGATTGCCGAAGGTCTGGCACGGCGCATTGTGAGCGGCGACGTTCCCGAATCGCTCAAGAACAAACGCCTCGTTGCGATGGACCTGGGCGCGATGATTGCCGGCGCAAAGTATCGCGGCGAATTCGAGGAACGGTTCAAGGCGTTTCTGAAGGAGATTGTCGCGAGTGAAGGCAAAATCATTTTGTTCATTGATGAGTTGCACACGCTCGTTGGCGCGGGCGCGGCAGAAGGCGCAACGGATGCCGCGAATATCATGAAGCCGCAACTCGCACGCGGTGAATTGCACTGCGTCGGCGCGACTACGCTCGACGAATATCGTAAGCACATCGAGAAAGACCCCGCGCTTGAACGCCGTTTCCAGCCGGTGATGGTGGCCGAGCCTACGGTCGAGGCGACCATCGCGATTTTGCGCGGACTGAAGGAGCGCTACGAAGTTCATCACGGCGTGCGCATCCAGGATTCCGCGCTTGTCGCGGCGGTGACGCTGTCGCATCGCTACATCACCGACCGCTTTTTGCCGGACAAGGCGATTGATCTTGTGGACGAAGCGGCGTCGCGCATTAAAATGGAATTAGACTCGAAGCCGACGGAATTGGATCAACTCGACCGCCAGATTTTGCAACTGGAAATCGAGCGCACTTCGCTCGCAAAGGAAAAGGATTCTGCGAGCCGGGAGCGTTTGAAACGTCTCGACGTCGAACTCGCAAATTTGAAAGACAAATCCAAGACACTGACAGCGCAATGGCAGAATGAGAAGGCGGTGGTGAATGCCGTCAGCGTGGTGCAATCGCAATTGGAACAGGCGAAAATTGAATTGGAACAGGCGCAACGGAAAGGTGATTTGAATCTCGCGGCGCAAATTCAATACGGCAAGATTCCCGACTTGGAGAAAAAACTCGCGAGCATCGAAAAGCAATCGGCGCAGGCGACACGCACTTCGTTGTTACGGCAGGAAGTGACGGACGAGGACATCGCCAAAGTCGTCGCGGCGTGGACGCACATTCCCGTTTCGCGGATGATCGAAGGCGAGCGGCAAAAGCTCATGAAAATGGAAGATCGATTGCAGCAGCGGGTCATCGGGCAGAAAGCAGCAATTGAAGCTGTATCCAACGCCGTGCGCCGCGCACGCAGCGGCTTGCAAGACCCGAACCGTCCGATTGGTTCCTTTATCTTTCTGGGCCCGACGGGCGTGGGCAAAACCGAGACCGCCCGTGCGCTCGCGGAATTTTTGTTCGACGACGAAAACGCCATGATCCGCATAGACATGAGCGAATACATGGAGAAACACACCGTCGCGCGGCTCATCGGTGCGCCGCCAGGCTACGTCGGATACGATGAGGGCGGGCAATTAAGCGAAGCCGTGCGGCGGCGGCCTTATTCGGTCATCCTTTTCGACGAGATTGAGAAGGCGCACCCCGATGTCTTCAACGTGCTGTTACAGGTGCTTGACGATGGCCGGCTCACGGACGGTCAGGGGCGCATGGTGGATTTCAAGAACACCATCATCATCATGACCAGCAACCTCGGCTCGCATATCATTCAGGAATATTTTCTGGACGGGCGCACCGCCATCGAGGCGCGGCAGGCGATGGAAGACAAGATCATGACCGAGTTGAAAAAACATTTCCGCCCGGAATTCCTGAACCGCGTGGACGACGTGATCATCTTTCAAAGCCTCGACGAAGACGAATTGTCGCATATCGTAGACATCCAGTTGCAGAAACTGGAGAAGCGCCTCGCGCAGCAGAATCTCACGCTCGACACGGACGCCGCCGCGAAAAAGCTTTTGGCGAAGGAAGGCTACGACCCACAATTTGGCGCCCGCCCGCTCAAACGCGCGATTCAGGAACATCTGCTCAATCCCCTCGCAACGAAATTGCTCGAAGGTGAATTCAAGCCGGGCGATAAGATCAAGGTTAGCGCGAAGGACGATGGGTTGGTTTTCCAGCGGAAATGAGCCGCCATTCGGTAGCGCCTTCAGCGCATCATTCACTTTTCCAAGGACCGTTTGAGCGGTTGCCAATAATGAGTCCGCCAGCCTCGGCTTTTATCGGCGTAATCGTTCGCCGGAATGCCGACTTGAGTGAAACGCAATTGCGTCCTGCCGCTGGATTTTTTGGAAAGTGCAAACGTCACGATGGAATAATGTCCATGCATCCAACCTTGCGAGCGCCACGCCTGCACATGCATTTGCCCGGCTTGAGTTCCAGCTTGATGCCGGTGATATAACCGCTGTAACAACTAAACGCCGTGCCGGCCTTTGCGCGAATTTTCGTCGCATCGCCGGTGAACTGCGAATGTTTCTTCCCGTTCATCAGCGCGTCATAAATTTCCCATGAGGTGGCGCGAATGAGAATTTTGTGTTTGATAGTCTTGGTTTTCAAGGCTGATAAAACTGCATTGTTTCAGTGAATTTTTTCCACATGAATTTTCGCCGGGTCATTCACACCGAGTTGGAGCAGCTCGGCGTTGGCGTAAAGTTCGAGATTGGGTTTGAATTCCGGCGCATCGAAAGTGCGGCGGCGTTGGTTGATTTCCTTCATGGCCAAAGTGTCGAGCGCGACGGGATCGCGGCTGAACCAAAGTTGATTCAATACCGAGGAGTATTGCAACAGGCCGCGCGCGCCGCCTTCGTATTGGGCGATAAGTGCGTCAGTGATGTTGAGCGCGACTCGGTCGCCAAGCAGTGGCAGAGCGTAAATTTCCGGCACGGCGACGGCGAGGCGGTCGGGGTCTCCTTCAAAACGGAATGCGTTGTCCACGCTGCCGAGCGCAAGGCTGTAAAGATGTCCGCAAGTTCCGGCGTCCTCCTGATTGAGAAGCGGCGCGATACTGATGATCTTGGTGATTTGACGGCTGACGAGTTTGGAGACAAAAGATTTTTTGCCAACATCCGGGCCTTTTTTGCCAAATTCCAGATCGCCCCAGACGAGGTTGCCGATAACGGGCGAATCGGGCAGATAAAAATTTGTCGGGTCATAGCCGGTTTCCGCCGCGCCGGCGACACGAACGCCGAGTTGCGCGGCTAGCTTGAAATATCCGGCGGCGCGCAAAGCATCCGCGTGCCGGTCCCATATGATGATTTGCTGCAGCGGCACGTCCGCGTCGATCAAGCCATGAATCACCGCCGCCACGACGGCTGGCCGTGTGCCGCTGATTTCACCAGCTGCGGAAAAAACCTTGATGCCAACAATGTCATTCGTGGCAACCAGGCTGCGCCAGGCTTCGGCGACGGTCGCTTTGCGAGTGAGATTGGTGAGGCCGCGATTCACCATGGTTTGGACGACGGCGGCGTCCGGCTGAAAATCGGAAATGGCATTCGAATCCTCAACGGAAACGACACGCACGGCCGCGTTGCTGGACAAATTTGACAACAGGTCGGCCTGAGCGGACAGTCCTGCAAGGCAAATCGCGCCCGCCGCCGCAATTACTTTTACAAATTGAACCGGTGCGTTTCTTGACACTTTAGGGTGTGGATGTTACCACCATCGCCGATGCTGGCAAAAAAAAATCGGATTTGCCGCGGCGCAATCATTTTTTGCGCACTCGTCATTTTGGCGGCGGGCTGCACGCCGCCCGGCCCCCGCGCGTTGCTCAAGGGCAAAATGCTTTTGGAACGGGGCGATTACGCGGTGGCGGTCGCGGAGTTGAAGACGGCCACTTCACTGATGTTCACGAACGCGCAGGCGTGGAATTATTACGGTGTCGCGTTACAGCACGCCGGGCAGTCCGCCGACGCCGTGCTGGCGTATCAACGCGCGCTCATGCTTGATCGCGATTTGGTTGAAGCGCATTACAATCTCGGCTGCCTGTGGCTGGAACAAAACAAACCCGACGAGGCGCAAAGTGAGTTCATTGCCTACACATTGCGCCGCAGCAACACACCGGAAGGCTGGCTGAAGCTGGGCGCGGCGCAACTGCGCGCGGACGACGTTTTAGCGGCGGAAAAAAGTTTCAGCACCGCGCTTCATTTCAGCCCGGATGACGCCGAAGCGTTGAACGGTTTGGGGCTGGCGCGAGTCTGGCGCGGTCGCCCGCACGAGGCGGCGGAATTTTTCGCCACAGCGGTTCGAGTGCATCCTGATTACGCACCGGCGATTTTAAATCTGGCGACGGTCGAACAACAGTATTTGCGCGACAACAAATCGGCGCTGGATAATTACCGCGCGTATCTCGCGCTCACGCCGCATCCGGAGAATTGGGATGCGGTCAACGCCATCGCCGACAATCTGGAGCAGTCAACAACAGTCACAAGTGCAAGTCCAAAGGCGAACGTTGGCGTGACGTGGACGCCGCAGCCGGGTGTCCACGCCAATTCAAGTTTGCCTCCACGCCGGACGCAGATGGAATCAGAATCTGTGCAGGTTCAACCTGAATCGGCCATTGAAGGGACGCCCGGTGATTCCGCGCAGGCAGAGGAGTCTCCGACGGAATCATCGTTGGAACCGGCAAATCAAAAACCCGGTATTCTTCGCCGAATGAATCCGCTGGACTGGTTTCGTTCCGATTCCAAAGATGAAGGGAACACGGTAACACCTTTGCCGTCGAATGCCAGTCCCGCGCCGATGGTTGCACCCAAGCTGGTCCAAATTCTTCAGCCGTCGCCGCCGACATTTCCGCGCTATTTGTATCTTTCGCCGGGCAGTCCGCGTACGGGCGACCGTCCGTCTGCCGAACGTGCGTTCACACGGGCACGGGAAGCCGAACTGGATTCGCGCTGGACGGACGCGATGGAATCGTACCGGCAGGCTGCGCAATTCGACCCGAGCTGGTTCGAGGCGCAGTACAATTACGGTGTGATGGCGTATCGCGCGCAGGATTTCCGCCAGTCGCTGGCCGCCTACGAAATGGCCCTGGCCATCCGGCCGGATTCGGTCAACACGCGCTACAACTTCGCGCTGGTGCTCAAGGCGGCGGGCTACGCGCCCGACGCGGTCGGTGAGTTGGAAAAAATCCTAGCGTCAAACCCGAATGAAGTCCGCGCGCATCTGGCGCTCGGAAATCTTTACGCGCAGCAGTTTTACGACACGACGAGGGCACGGCAGCATTATCGGAAAGTGCTGGAGTTGGATCCCGAAAATCCGCAGGCGTCGGACATCCAGTTCTGGCTTTCGGCGAATCCGCCTTGAATTTTAATTTGTATTCGGTATCAGAAGCCATAAACTTGGCTTGGTGATTGCTACAGCAATACAATCTATGGCTTCAAGCGGTCCGCCATTCAACTGGTTCGACATCACGGTGATCGTCATACTGGGACTTGGTCTTTTTCGTGGCCGCAAAAACGGTATGTCGAGGGAATTATTGCCGACCTTGCAGTGGGTGGCGCTGGTACTGATTTGCGGTCTGGGGTATTCGGTGGTCGCGCAATTGTTCCGCAACGCCACAAGTCTGGACCAACTGACGAGTGATGTGCTGGGCTATCTTTTGCTGGCGTTTGTGGTGTTCCTACTTACCGGCATTCCCAAGCACAAATTCGCCGACCGGCTGGCGGTCAGCAATTTTTTTGGCGCCAGCGAATTTTATCTCGGTATGCTTTCGGGTGTGGTTCGTTTTGCCTGCATCTTGCTGGCCGCGCTTGCCTTGCTGAACGCGCCTTTTTACAATGAAGAAGAAATCCTTAAACAGAGTGACTACGACAAAACCAATTACGGCGGCGGATTGTATGAAGCCAATTACTTTCCGCATATCTCCACAATCCAACGTGAGGTCTTCGTGAAATCATTCATCGGCTCCTGCATAAAAACTTATCTCAGACCATTGTTAATCAACACCGTGCAGCCGGACGCCCAAAAATCATCCGTGCCACAAAAACAACCGCTGATTCACATAGGGAATTAGTCCGCCCGGTTGTCAGCAGAACGCATGGCCGCTTTTTCTCCCGCAACCCTCGAACGCATCCGCGCCGCCAGCGACATTGTGGAAGTTATTGGCGCGTATCTGCCGCTCAAGCGTGCGGGCGCGAACTTCACCGCACTCTGCCCCTTTCATAAGGAAAAAACGCCGAGCTTCAACGTCAATCCGCACAAGCAGATTTTTCACTGCTTTGGCTGCCACAAGGGCGGCGACGTGTTCACCTTCGTCAAGGAATACGAAAATATCGGCTTCGTGGACGCCGTTCGCCGGCTCGCCGAACGCGCTAAAATTCCGATTGAGTTCGATCAAAATCCCGCCGAACAACAATCGCGCCATCTCAAAGATCAACTTCTCCAAATCCACGAGCAAATCACGCAACGCTGGCAAAATACTTTGGCCCACGAAGTCGCCGGACAACCCGCACGCGACTATCTTAAAAAACGCGGCGTTTCGGCGGACGCAGTAAAATTATTTCGGCTTGGCGCCGCGCCCGAAATTTGGGATGACACGGTCAATTGGGCGAAAAGTAAAGGCTACGAACTGCCACTCATCGACAAAGCCGGATTGATTATTCGCAAAGAAGAAACCGGAAATTACTACGACCGTTTTCGTGGACGGCTCATGTTTCCAATTTGTGACGAGCAGGGCAGGGTGATCGGTTTCAGCGGTCGCGTTTTGTCTGGTGACGAAAAGACAGCCAAATATGTCAACTCGCCGGAGACACCGATTTTTACCAAAAGTAAAGTCTTTTTCGGCCTCGATAAATCCAAACGCGCACTGCTCGACGCGCAATCCGCCATCGTCTGCGAAGGCCAACTTGATTTAATCGCCTGTTTCATGGCAGGAATCCAAAATGTCGTTGCGCCGCAAGGCACGGCGTTCACCGATCAGCATGCACGCATCATAAAACGTTACGTTGACGAAGTCGTTTTGTGTTTCGATTCCGACGAAGCCGGGCAGAACGCTGCCGTACGTTCGTTAGACCATTTGCTCGCGTCCGGCCTTGCCGTGCGCGTGGCCGTCGTACCTGCGCCGCACGACCCGGACAGCTTCATCAAAGCTAACGGCGGCGAACCGTTTCGCAAACTCGTTGAAGGCGCAGAAGGTTTTTTTGATTATTTTCTGAATCGCCTTTCTTCTCAAAACGACACCACAACCGACAAAGGCCGGAAAGTAATTTTGCACGCAATGGCTGAGGCGGTTTACAAAACCGGAAGCGCGGTACTGATTGACATCTATGCGCAAAAAACGGCGTTGCGATTAGGTGTTTCGGCTGAAGCCGTTCGCGCTGAATTCAAAAAAACTTCTGCGGTAATAAATCCGCCTGCAGGAAATGAAACTGAAGCTATTCCCGGCGAAACGGAAACTCCCCGTCCGCCTGCGCACGAATTCTGGCTGTTGAAACTCGTGTTGCTACACGAAAATTTGATCGGTTGGACGGCATTGCATCTGGATGCGAACTGGATTTCACATCCGTTCGTGCAACAAATTGTTGAGCGACGACTTGCTGCACAGACAAATGAAAGCTGGAAAAATCTCGCCGCGTTCCTGGACGGGTGCGAAACATCCGGAATGCGAAGCCTCATCACCGAAGCTGTTGCGGAAGATCGTACGATTCCAAATCCCGAACAACAATTGGTGGATGTAATTTTGCGTTTGCGAAATCAATTTCTCGACCGGCAAATTGCCGCGCTAACGCAGAAAGCCAGCCAGCCGGAAATTTCCGACGCGGAACGGATTGGGTTGCTTCAGGAACAGAAGAATTTGCGCGAACAAAAACGTGCGCCTCTCGCGCCGTAAATGGGAGGGACAGCGTGTTACCATTCCCAAATATAAAGAGCTTGGCAATATGCCAGCCCCCCAAATTGAAATAGTGAAATTACTTCGCGCCCTGGTCAATCCAGGCGCGGATCAAACCAATTTGTTCGGGCGTGAGTGGTTTGGCATTTCTGCCTTTGGGCATGAAGGTGTCGGGGTCACCCATATGCGCTACGCTTAAAACTAAATCGCTGTGCGCACTATCACCCACGGTAACGACCTTGCCATCTTTGCTGCCTTTGAGCGTACCTTCAAGCGTGTCGAGCGCAAGACCGGCGCGCGGTTTCTTGGTGCCGTCGTGGCATTTCACGCAGGCGGCGTCAAAAATCGGCTTGATGTCAGTAGCATAAGTCACGCCGGTCTTTGTCGAAACGGGCGGTAATGTCTTCGTGGCGGGTATGGTGTCATCTGCAGGCACGGCGAAGGCGAATCCAAAAACGGCGGCCAGCGCAGCGGCGGTGAATTTTGTCATGGTTTTCATGGGCTAAAGTTATGTTGGTTTCTCGGGCAATTTGTAGGTTAAGACGCCTGCCGCGTCAAAATGTTTCAACCAAAAAATTTCTTCGTTGAAGCCAACTTGCGGGCAGTCTGTGGTTGCGCCAACCTTGGCGTGTGAATTGTGAAGACTTTTCTGATGCAGTACTCGTCGTGCTCGGCCATGGCACGGTCTTGAATGCTGAGTCCGCCGCGCCGGTTTTCCAGCACGCGGCGGAATTGCGCCGCCGGAAAATTTTTGCCGAAGTCCGCGGGGCGTTCTGGAAACAGGAGTCGCAAGTAAAAAAAGTTTTGGCGGAAATCTCTGCACCGCGCGCGTTCATCGTGCCGCTGTTCATCAGCGAAGGCTATTTCAGCACGGAAATTATCCCGAAAGACCTCGGTTTTGATTTTCCTAAAAACTTAAAACTCAAAATTCAGAATTCAGAACTGTTTTATTGTCGCCCCGTTGGTTCTCATGAAAGCATGACCCGTGTGATTTTGACTCGCGCATACGAAGTTGTAAAAAATTTTCCGTTTCCGCGCCCGCCGCCGCCGAAAAGCATCACATTGTTTATTGCCGGCCACGGCACGGAGAAAAATGCAAACTCGCGCAAGGCCATTGAACGGCAGGTGGAATTGATTCGCGCCCTGAATATTTACGCGGACGTCCACGCGATTTTTCTCGAAGAATCGCCGCGCATTGCCGATTGTTATCCAATCGCAAAAACGAAAAATATTGTAATCGTTCCGTTTTTCATCAGCGATGGCTTGCACACGCAGGAAGACATTCCGGTTTTGTTGGGCGAACCGGAACGCATCATCAAACAACGGCTTGACGCCGGTCAGCCAACTTGGCGGAATCCAACGGGACGCAACGGCAAATTCATCTGGTATTCGCCCGCAGTCGGTAGCGAGCCGCTCATGGCCGACGTGATTTTGGAACGCGTTCGCGAAGCGGCAAACATAAATTGAATTTATGGAAAAAATTCGATTTGGAATTTTAAGCACGGCTAATATCGCTCGGGAAAACTGGAAATCAATTCACAATAGCGGTAATTCGATTGTTACTGCGGTTGCCAGTCGCGACATTGAGCGCCGCCGGCAATTCATCGAAGAACTTCAAGCCGAAGCGCCGTTTCAAACTTTGCCGGTCTCGCTCGGCAGTTACGAAGAATTGCTCGCGTCAAAAAATATTGACGCAGTTTACATTCCATTGCCAACCGGTTTGCGAAAGAAATGGGTTCTGCGCGCAGCGGCGGCGGGTAAGCACGTTCTTTGCGAAAAACCTTGTGGTCTCAATGCCGACGACGTTCGTGAAATGATCAACAAATGCAAAAAAAACCGCGTCCAGTTCATGGACGGCGTTATGTTCATGCATAATCTACGGCTAAATCGCATTCAGGAAGTTTTGAATGACGGCTCCAGCATCGGCCAAATCAAACGCATCACCTCCAGCTTCAGTTTCCGCATGGCTGAAAATGTTTATGATAAAAATGTTCGCTTGAACAGCCGGCTTGAACCCGCCGGGTGCCTTGGCGACCTCGGCTGGTATAACCTTCGTTTCACACTTTGGGCGATGCGCTGGCAGTTGCCTCGTGAAGTTACGGGACGCGTCCTTTTCCGGGTCAGCGCGCACAAAAACCTCGCGCCCGTGCCGATGGATTTTTCCGGCGAACTGGTTTTTGATGATCACACATCGGCAAGCTTTTACTGTT
>JBEKBA010000040.1:0-22788 GCA_050015635.1 Verrucomicrobiota bacterium | reverse complement strand
CCAACAATATGCGACACCTACGGCATTGCGTTGCTGGAAGCGATGAGTTGCGGCTGCGCGGCGCTGGTGAGCGACGTGGCGGGTGCCGGCGAAATTGTGAACGGGCAAAACGGGTTGAAAGTCGGGGATTGAGGGTTGATGCCTCACCGATCACAACCGTCATGCCGAGTTCGCGCGCAAGTTGGATGAGAAAGTCACGATAAACCGGGTCGCCGTTTCCAATAATGTCCAGATGCAGCGGGCAATATTTGGCCGCCACCGCCGCCGCGCGCAGCAGCAGCTCGACTCCTTTGTAAGGAACGAGTCGCCCAACGAAAAGTAAACGAAGTGTCGAGGAGCGATCGAATAGTTGAGAGTCACGATTGGCTGGGGGCACGAAGACATCATGCTCAACGCCGACCAAGGTCACCAATCTGCATTTCTCTCGCCAAGGTTCTGGAATCAGTTCCAATGTTGTCCGGGTGGCCACAAGAATCAGGCGCGCCTGACGCAGATATGCCTGCTTGCGTCCTGCACGCCTCACTGTCATACGGAAGAGTCGTGCCGCAATGCGCGCGGGGTGCCAACGCGGTTGAACTGGACGACTAAAAGGACGCTTCATAAATTCAGCGAACGCAGGCGGCGGAGATTTGGCGGCGACGAGAGGACCAATCACCATCGGCTTGCCCAGGTGCGCCGCCCAAGTCGGCACCTGAATGGCTGACGGTGTGACCCGATGCACGCAATCGAAAGAAAACCGGCGACGTAAATCGTGAGCCAATCGCCATTGTTGGAACTCGAAGCGCAGCAAAGCGGGCGCGCCTACGTCGTTGAAGTGACATGGTCCGGCATCACAAGCGACCAAGGTTGCGCCTTGAGGTGTCTGGCTTGGTGGTGAAGCCAGCACAACGACCTCATGGCGGCGTGCCAGGGCCTCCGCATATTTGAAGCCCACGAGTGGTTCACTGCCCAGGGACGGATTGCAGCCCAGGGTTGAAACTAGAATGCGCATTTAACTGGCAAGGAGAAAGTTTACCGAAACAAACCTCAAGGATTTCAGGTCGCCGAATCTTACAAAGCTATTCCCAATCTGCAGTATTAGTTGTATTTGGCAATGTAGTCTGCCAAGGCCACGCGCCAGTTCCGCATTTGGTTGAGGCCGCGCAACCGCAACATCAGGTTTTCCATGTTCTCACTGCACGGACGCGGAGCTGGATACTGTTCTTTCCAAAACTCGCTATCCACTGCGACCACCTCGACGTCGGTCCGGCCGAGGATCTTCAGGATCTGGACGGCCACATCGTAGCGGGTGCCGCCGCCTTCGCACGCCATGTGGTAGAGCCCATAGAACGGTGTGGCCACCAAGTCGGCCAGCGTTCGCGCAAAGTCTTCGGTGTAGGTCGGCGTGCCCCATTTGTCGGTAATACAATGAAGCTGTCGTTTGCCTTCGCGGATCTGCGCCAGGATGCGACCGATGAATTTGTGATCTTTCTGGCCCCCGCCCATCATCCAGCCTGCGCGGACAATGAAACTGCGCCGCACCAACTGGCGCACGTAATGTTCGCCGGCCAGCTTGGCGGCGCCATAGACGTTGACCGGCTTGGGCTCGTCGAACTCGTGGTAAGGCTTCGGCTTTTTGCCGTCAAAGACGCCCACGGTGGAAATGTAAACCAGGGGCAGATCGAGTTCCGCGCACAGAAGCGCCGCGTTCTGCGTTCCCAGGGCATTGGTGGCAAAGGCATGATCGGGCTCGCGCTCGCACAGGTCCACATCCGTCTCGGCACCGAGGTGGAAAACCATATCCGGTTTAAAGTTGGTGATGGCGTGGCGGATGGCCGCGTGGTCGCGTACGTCCAGCAGGACTGTGTCCCTGTCGCGGGGCCGAAGGTCGCTGGCCAGCACAGTGTGACCGATTTGTCTGAAGTGAGGGACCAAAGCGCTCCCTAACATTCCCGCAGTGCCCGTCATAAGAATATTCATAGAAAAATCCTAAAATTACTCGCCGCTAAAGACAAGCGTCAAGCCACAGCAGTTTTCTCGCTTGCACGGCGAATGAATTGTCGCCGGAGCCATCGTCCACGAAGACCGGGGCCACGACTGCATCAGGTATCTGACCCCCAGCTTGAACAGTGCGACAACGGTGTCGGGTAAGTTCTCCTCGTTGTAATAAACTGGAACAACGATGGCCAAACGGTTCTTGTGCATAGAAGGGCTTGAGGATTTGTTCATGTGAGTTTTGGTTGAATCATCGATTCATCCCGCCGTCGGAGTCGGCTTTTTGCCCTTCAACAAACGCTTGGCGGCCCGTTTCAACGGCTTGACAAAGGCTCCGTCCAAGCGCGCCTTGACACGACGCCATCGCCGGAGCCAGGCCCCAAGTGGAACACGATTATAATACAATTCCTCAAAGTGCAAAAGGATGTCTGACCGGGGCATCTGTTCAAGCGTTTTTCCCCAACGCAATCCGGCCCAATGGATCAACTGCCGGTGGCGGCCTTCAGTTGTGAAATCTTTCACCTGAATGTGCTCCGTATTAGCGGCTTCTCCCGGCCATACCATGAAGGAAACCCGCCGGAGCGTGAGCGATCCTTCATTCATCTTCCGTTGGACTATATAATTGAGCAACCCCTGCTCCCCCCGCTTGAACACGTCTGGATGCCGTACCTGACTTGCTTGCCAATCAACAAAAGGATCAAAGTCCGACCGGCAGAGGACACCGCTCGTAGCCACCACCTGCCCGGTATTGAAGCCATAACCGGGAAAGCGAAAGCCTGGGTCCAGTTCCTTCAGCTTCTTCAAGGAAAAAAAATGGTGCTCGATTCGACCGGTGCCGTAGTTTTCACTAACCACAACAAAGTCCTCGTCATAACATTCCAATTCATCCAGCACCTTTCCAGCAAATACAATGTCCGAATCCAGAAGAAGGCAGCGGGATCTGGTTGACTGAAGCAGGATTTCCAGTTTCCCCATCCCCCAACCAAAGTGCTTCCGGACGGCGGCATACACTTTTACATTCCAGCCCCGCTCGATGTCACGCGTATTGAATCGTCCGTATTTCTCGTCCTTCACGAGCCAGATGGGGATATGGGGATACCAAAACCGGATGCTGGCGACGCAAAGCCGCGTAAGTTGGACGTCCTGGCGGTAGCTGGAAACATAGATGGCCTCAATCTTCATGGGCATGGGAGCGAGTCATGCGCTCCGCCCACCGGCTCGGCAGGTTGAGCTGCTGCTCTGGGAGGAACATCTATGCTCCAACTCACGATTGCCCTTGAGGCGGCGCGCGCTCCGCGCACCGACGCTCGATGGAAACGAAACTCACGAAGTCCGCGGTGTAATGCCGTGAGATGGCCCCAAATGAACCGGGGCCAGGAGGACGGCTTTGGCAATGGGCCTCGCAAAGCCTTGAGAATTGCGAGCGAGTAAGCCATCCCTTCCATCAAATCGAGCAGATAGGGTTCCTGCAGGCGGTCTGCGGGGATAAGATGAGTCAACTGCAATGCACGAAACAGTCCGGTGCCAAATCCCAAGTCGCAGGCGGTCATGGCCAGGTCGGAATCTCCACACGAGCCAAGCGACCGGCCACTGCGGTCAAGCGCCCGCCGGATCGGATCACGCGCCAAGCGGATAGCATACTCCGCGGCCACCCGGCGGCGGACACACATTCCCGCCCCCCAAGGCATGCGTCCTGGATCGTCGCTAAAATTCGACCAATAATCCTCTTTGACCTCGCGCAGTGCCAGATAGCGAAGATAAGGTTTGGCCCATTCGGGAGGCTTGACTTCGAATTCAGGAAGACTGCTGCCGCCCCATGCGCCGAGAATCGCCCATTGTTTTTCTATTTCCATGGCCTTTTCCAGGTAGTCTGGCGCGAGCAAATTGTCATCATCAATGAAAACGAGAATTTCACCTTTCTTCTCACGAATTCCGCGCAGGCGGGCCGGTGTCAGACCAAGCTCATCTTCCCGGACATGGCGCGCGTGCGGATGCCAGGACAAATCCCATTTTCCCGCGAGTGGTTCTTTGGACGCATTGTCAATCAGCAGCAGTTCCCATTGCTCCGGCGGCAACGTCTGCGCCTTGAGCGCATCCAGCACGCGGTGCAAATAACCCGGGCGCGGATTATGGGTGCAAATGATGACGGAAAGTTGCATGTAAAGAATCTGAAAGTCGAAATTAGAAACTGAAATTATTTTTGTATTACGATTTCGGTTTTCTGTCATTCCACGCATTCAATTATTTGCCTGCAAAAGTCTCCTACAGGGTCTTTCGGGATAAGTTGTTCCGCTCGGGCACGCGCCAACTTGCCCATTTCCTGCCAATCATGTCGGCGTTCCCATGCGCGCTCCAAAGTTTCCTCAAGGGGTTTCACAGCCGGCGCAGCGGCGACAAATCCAGTTTCACCATCCACACACACTTCGGCATTGCCGCCGATGTCTGTCACCACCGCCGGACGTCCGCACCACATCGCTTCCACCAAGGCCAGCGGAAGCCCTTCAGAGCGTGAAGGCAGAACGAGTAGATGATTTTCTTCCCAGATTCTACTGACATTTGCCATGTGACCTCGAAAAAAGCCATTTTCCACCTGCAAGTGATTTGCCAGCTTTTTCAGACTCTGTTCGCACGGCCCCGTGCCATAAAAACTTACTTCCAACGGACGCTCCTGCCATTGCCGTTGAGACAAAACCTGAAGCAACAAATCCTGCCCTTTTGAAACAGGATCTAATCGCGCAACACAAGCCAGCTTCCAAATGCCATTTGCTACAGGCCAGTCATGCAATTGATCCGGTGATACGGTATACCGACTCCAACAAACGGTGGCATTCGACAAAGATTCGCCAATCTGATATTCCAAAAGCTCCAGGTTGTGATGCGACACGCAAAAAATTTTCCGAGCGGCTCGATAGCTTTGCGTAAATTCGGCTGCAAAATCATCCCCGGGCCACCATGTTTCCGAATTACAGGACACTTTAGTAACATACGGCAAACCCGCCTCGCGGCAAAATTTCATCCATTTCCAACCATCCTTATTACCGCCTTGTGAAATAACAACCAAATCAGGCTTGTGTTTTCGCAACCATTTGACTGCACCTTCTTGCAGCCCCAATTGGGGTTTTGCTTTATGCCACACCCGAACTGGAAGAGTCTGATGGACAGGCTGTTTCCGAAAAAAAAGCCTAATCCCCCGCTTCCCCAATTCCAAAACTTTTGGTGAAAGTTGCGGCCACCAAACCACAGAAGCAGAAACTTCATGCCCTTGCCCGCGCAATCGCAACGCGGTGCAACTCCAAAGCTCCTCGCTGCCGCCCCAAGGAAAACTGGCCATAGTTGATATAAATAAAAAGCGCATGACGAGTTTGGTCGAAAAGATGAAAACAAAATCGCTTACACCGCTGGATATGCGGGAAGACGAATCCAACTTTGGGGAATTATGTCTCCATCTGATGCTGCATTATTTGGAAACCATGGAGCAGGTGCAATCACTGTCTTTGAATCTGAAGGATTCAACCAAGCAGCCCACCAGCTAAAAGAGCTATTCGCAATTATGGCGTGATCGCACAGACTCATAAGACGCATCGTGTCATGTGCATGGAAACGACCTTTAACGAAAAGGTGTCTGCAATTCGGTCGAAATTCCTTTTCCACCGCATCGATATCATCCGAAAAAATAAATGAGGTCAGATTGTTATATTTTGCCTTCAAGAACTCGATGGCATTAGAGTAATAACCAAGCGGTAGAGGCGTGTTTGGGCCAATTGTTTCCAGCCATTGACGTTCTTTTACCTTGGATTCGTCTGGAGGCAAATTCTTAATCTCTTCGAAAAATTTGGCTGTTCGCATATAATCGCCCCTCCGAAAATGAACCGCTACCGACGGCCCGCTTTTGCGTATGTGCTCTGAAACTTCTGCAACCGGGGGCAACGCGGGAAAACGAAATGAAAAATGAAGTCGTATAATATCAGCCACGGGTTTGAAATAATTTTCCGATTGCCACAATCCCTGTATGTAAGTGTTATCTGGAAGTTCAAAAAAACGCGGGGTAAACCCTCTTCCATAGGCGACATGGTAAGTCCCTTGTTGAGTATAAAACCGGGACAACAAAGATAATCTTAAGAGTTTTGCCGCTGCCTTTAAGAGCCGTTCTGATTTGCTTAAGGGCTTTCCCTTGATGCGTCGGATTTCATCTTCAGTGGCAAACTGTTCAATTATGTTGAAGCAATTAAGCGAATATCTATTATGAGATTCTTGATGTGGGTCATAGCGAAACCAACCTGGATCAAGTTTTAGAATCGTCCGCCGATGTTCTGCAAGCGCAAGCCCGGCGGCATATTGAAACATTTGATTCCCCAAACCTGCTTGAAGGTGGGTAATAATCATACACTTGTTTTTATGGATTTTTCGGCTCCCAACGCACATTTTTTCCCGGATGAGAAGACACCTCCTCTGCGGCAACCGGTGTTCTTCTGCGATTGTTGAGTCTCTTCCTTCATCCCGATATCCATGATCTGCTGTGCGAGCCTTTCCAAGGCTCGCACAGCAGATCATGGCTTCAAGAACGGCGACTGGCGTTGGTAACAGCCTGTTTATGGTTTCAGCGTCGGACACATAGGTAGTCGGCACCAAGATTGGTGGTAGTATATTGGCTTTGGAGAAAAGCAACAGCGCTTTGCTTGTCATCGAGCGCAAGATGTTTGTGCTCGAACAGAATGACCGAAGGTGAATGGCGGGATAAATCGAATTGCTTGAGCACTTCCCAATCGTAACCTTCAGCGTCAATATGCAACAGGTCGAAATGTTCGATTTGATTGCGCATTAACACGGCATTCAACGGCAGACACTCGACCTCGATTCTGGCGATATAAGGTTCGATGCTGTTTCCAAAGTGTTTCAGGATGTGATTGCGGTTGAAGCCGCCGAGTTGATCATACCAAGACGGCAAATCGGGCAGATTGCGCTTGGCCGCTTCAGACACGTAATAAAATGAACAGGATCCCGGCGTGCTAGTGATTGCGACATTCTCGAAGCGAAAGCGCGCCTGCTCGCCATAATTGGCTTTGAGTTTTGCAAACAGATAAGGAACTGGTTCAATGAAAAGGGCCTGCCAAGTCTGGTGCCTGAGAACCAACTCATGCAAAGGGTCTCCGGTCAGGCCGTCGTTGGAACCCACCTGAACGATGGTCGCATTTTTTGTTCGAGCGAGAGCTTTATCAATGCGACGAGTTGGGTTGGTCTTCCAGTGGCAGTATCGGGCAAGGACGCTTTTGATGCCCGGACCAACTACCGGAATCTGCTTGATAATGTTTCGTAATTGCTGCATGGGCCGTTAAATCTGAAGCTGCATGCTTTCGCAGCGATTAATTGGACTTGGACAAAATTCGTTTGGCGGCGGCTTTTAGGGGAGTGATGAACGTACGTTGAATCCAAAATTGTGCGCGACGCCATCGCCGAAGCCAAGCCCCGAGAGGCACGCGGCGGTAATAGATTTTTCAAAGTGCAAGAGGATGTCTGGCCGGGACATTTGTTCGAGGGTTTTGCCCCAGCACAGCCCGGCCCAGTGAATCAACTGCCGGTGACGGTCTTCAGTTGTGAAATCTTTCACCTGAATGTGCTCCGTATTAACGGCTTCTCCAGGCCAAACCATGAAAAGCTCGCGGTGAAGTGTCAACTGGCCGCGCTGCGCCGTTACGCAATCAGGTTGATTTGCTCTTTCGATACACATAAACAAGAATATCCTGGAACTTTTTGTGTTTAAAAGGTCGTTCAAGATGACTTTCGATTTGATACCCAAAGCCGGAATCCTCCAGGATTTTCAGCATTCTTGAAAAATCATCTGAGTCCTTGACGATATGGTGGTGATACTCAATGATCATCTGCTTTACGTAGCCCAACTTGCCTGAATTGCTGAGTTCCTCGATGACTTCCAATTCAGCCCCTTCAATGTCAATCTTAAGAAGGTCAACCTCTTCACCTATGTGCTTCGAAAGACGCGTAGCCTTAACATTCCGTATTTGCTTTGACAATCTTTCCTTTTTTATGCTCATGTTAAGAGAACCTGGATTTCCAGGGTCGTAGGAAAATTCCACGTTTCCCTCCCGGTTCGAGAGCGCGGCTTTGCAGACCTGTATGGAGTTCAGGAGATTGTTATTCCTGATGTTTTCCTGTAGACAGGCGAAAGACTCTTCACCGGGCTCAAAGGCTAATATCCGGCAGCCAGGATACAGCATTTTGAAGTAGATAATAGACGTACCGATATTACTACCGCAGTCAAAAATATAGGGATGGTCATTATCAGCACTAAAAAAGTATTTATTGCAAAGGAATATTTCATTGTAGAGATAGGACAAGTTTCCATAGTCCAAGAACTTCATTTTAAATCCCACGATGGTTGCCGACCTGTTTCTTGAATCATATCTCCTTAGAAAAAACACCTTTAACCAGGTCCATCGGATTTTGCTCTTCAAACTCCTGGCAATCTGCATTCGGGGAACTCTCAACAAGTTGTATATTTGCCTTATTATTCTTCTCATGGACCATTCCTCCCATTCGCAATCTGTCCAAAACTCCAAAGCTGGGCCAGGGCCGCGGGCGGCTGGCTCTCGCCCCCAATCTGGGCTCTCAAATTCCTGATGTGGGTCATAGCGAAACCAGCTTGGATCAAGTTTTAGAATCGTCCGCCGATGTTCTGCAAGCGCAAGCCCGGCGGCATATTAAAACATTTGATTCCCCAAACCTGCTTGAAGATGGGTAATAATCATTTGAAGGTATTCAGGTGCGTAGTGCGTCTAGCTCACACAATCACCCGACACTTGTCAACCAAATCGAGGCAAGGCCAGGGTTGTGATCACGAGCTAAACAATAAAAACAGGTGACACTTCACTTAAGTAAGAAAGGTTCCCAGAACTCACGATCGTAGCGGTTCCACGCATGGCAGCAGAACGGCAGTTTCATTTCATTCAGTTCGTAACAGCGCCGGGGGGCGACTTCGAATGAAAATCTCAACGCGGCGGACACCGGCGCAACCTTGAAATTCGGGTTGAACTTCACCGCTTCGAAAGCCCAGAATTTGTCTTCGTTCCACCGATATTGAGGATGTCCTGAAGCATACCATGATGCCGTCGGCATCACCCTCAAATATCCGAGGGCAAGTTTAAGCCCACTTGTGATCTGTCTTCTCCTTCTCCGCGCGTGCCAAGTCTTCCATCCGGCCCAGGTGTTAAAAGGACTTTTGCAAGAATTCAAAACCTTCAGGAAGGGCGACACTTTCCGCAAACTCAAACCTCCATTGCCAGCCCCGTGCAACCTGTCGTCAGGACCCGGAGCTTTCGACCATGAAGTCCACCACGGCGCGCCGATGTAATCCCATTCCTGACTGCACCAATATTCCAACTGGTCACTGAATACTAGGCAGTCCAGTTGGTAGATGAGGAGGTGGGTGTAGGCTGCAAACCGCCGGTAAAACTCAGTAGACATTAACAGGCTGCTGTAGGTTCCGGTGTTCTCAAAGCACCGCTTCTCGAAATAGACCGGCTCAAAACCGTCAAGCCGCAAGCCACTGTCGGGTGGCACAACCAGATACCGGTCATATTTGCCAAGAAAGTGACCCAGATGCCGGACAGAAATTTGTTCGTCGGCCGTTAATGCGTTTTTCTGGGTCGGCATGACAATCGCTACGCGCAAGTTCCGATTTTTATCTGGCATTGTTTGCTGCCAGGTGCTTGTTTTTACTTCTCCTTCACTCATTTGATCAACTCAATCCGGGACTTGCAAAGCAAGACTTACTGCCGTCATCGGGCCATGGCGGCGGCTTCTAGCATCGCCACCGAAAAAGGGTCTTCCCGGGAAGTCATGGCAAATAAGTCAAAGACCCGGAAAAAAGCTTCCGGATTGGGTGCCGACGGGACAAAACGACATGTTTTCCTGTTGGTTCGATCGCGCCACGTCATGCAAAGCCTCCCGTTGTCTGTTGGCATCTCCTCCAAGGCAGACAAAATGATAACTGTCCGGTCCCATACGGCGCTTCACCTGCATCGCAACCCAAGTTCTTCGGCGTCCGGGTAAAATGAACCCGCTCCCCGGCGATGGACTTGACTAAGGTGGCCACGTCCATTTCGGGCGAGCAATCATCCACCACTTCAACCTGCATCTGCTCCCCACCTGGAGACTGCTGCAAAATGGGCTCCAGCGCCCGCCACAAAACATAGGAGCCGGCCGATACGTCGGAATCATCACCGGTCAGAATGGATGCATTTTTTCATCTCCCGGAATGGAGAAATAAATGACGGGTGGTGGGTGAATTGTCATTATTGCTCAACGCCAGAGGCATATATCACAGGCCTATTGCTGATTCAATAACAGCAAGGAGCTTTGGGCCTTGCAACGCCAACACATAACGCTCCTGCACTTTGGTTTGTGCGGCTTTGCCCAATTGCGCTCGTCGGTGCTCATTTGTTAAAAGTTCCACACAGGCTTTCGCCATTGCCGGAATATCCAGATAAGGGACGACGATGCCAGCATCGTCTTCAACCAGTTCAGGAGCACCACCCGCATCGGCAAAACACACAATGGGCAATCCGCTCGCCGCAGCTTCAAGCATTGCCACTGAAAAGGGATCTTCCCGCGAAGTCAGAGCAAAGAGGTCAAAGGCGCTGAAGAATTCCCTTGGATTCGGTACTGCCGGGATGAAATGACAAGTATCTCGCAGACCCATTTGCGTCACATCATGCAATGCCTGCCGGTGGGAGTTCAAGTCCCCTCCAAGCCATACAAAATGGCATTTGGCTAATCCAATATGGCGTTTTACGTGCATCACAAGCTGTGCAAATAAATCCGTGCCTTTGCGCCATTGCGGCAATCCGCACATGCCGACGACAAAGGCATTATTTGGAATATTCAATCGTTGACGAATGATCTGTTTCGTTTCGTCTGTTGCAATTTCTTTTCCAACCGCTATGGGAAATCCATGAATCACATAAATTTTGGTCTTGGGGACGCCAATGGTTGTTTCGAGATGTTCCCGCACGGCATGGCTGACCGCGATGTAGGAGTCAGTAATAGAAATGGCTCTTTTAAGCTTTTCCGTTGCACCAAAAACATTGGTGATATAGGAAAGTTCATGGATGTGGTGAATAATGTGGCGGCCAGAGTCCGACAATTGCAAGACCATGTCACAACAGTCAATCGTGTTGGCGTAAACAACCGGATATTCTTCCGGCGGATATAGTCGGGATAAATCTGGCTGGCGAATAGACGAAAGTTGCAATTTACGGAGAACCCGGCGATGTAAACCTCCATTAATTTTCTCAAATTCTTCGGCGAAGCATCGCGTAGGAGCAATGGCACGGTATTCGGACTCCAGCTCTCCGCCCCGCTTCAAAAGCATAGATGGTTTGATGGAGGAATGATCTTTAAGCCATTTAATCAACTCCAATAGCAGCAGCGGCGCACCCGTCCGGCTGGCCTCGTGGCCAATGAATAGAATTTTCTGGTTAATATTCAGTATTATGATTTGGATTCCACTCGATATCCGTAAATATTTAGCTGCATATCCATACCCATATGACTCTCAACTTCAATAAAAGGATGCGCAGCAACTCTCATAGGATGAACTTGCACGCGAAAACCAGCCTCAATAAGAGTCTGAATAAGTTTACCCAACGTTTGCGGCTGGCCGATGAAGGAATGGTACTCAACAAAGATGTTCCTCACATTCTGCAGACAAGATGCAATGTCCAGGACAACTTCTGTTTCAGCTCCTTCAATATCCATTTTTAACAAATCGATGGGTTCGTTTAAAAAATCGCGTAGCCGAACGGTAGAAATCTCGATAATATTTGAGTTTTTTGTGGAGTCAATTCGGCCGGCATCTGCCCCTTCAGACTGAAATTTTAAAGTTGTATTAGATGACCAAACTCCTTTTGCCACCAGATTAACATCGTTCCATCCAGAATTGGCCAGGTTGTTTCGTAAATATGTAAAAATTTTCGGGTCCGGTTCAAATGCGGTTATTTTTGCATTACGAAAACGTTTGCGAAAATAAAGGCAGCTTACGCCCACATTAGCTCCACAATCTAAAATGCGCGGTCTGTCGTTGATCTGCCTAAATGTATAAATCTCCCTGTCGAAAATTTCTTCCCAACTTGCAAGGAATGATGCAGCATCTGGAATTCTAAAAGTGAATCCCGGCAGATCGGTGGTCGTCTCAACATATCGAGGCAGAGCAGCCAATCGGAGGCGTTCCCTTTCAACTTTATCTGGAGGGGAATGATTTGGCGCAGTAGCCTTATGAATAGCTCTCTTTAGCTGTCTCAAAGGATTTCGCATTATTTCGCTTTATGATCTGATGAGTGAAATTGCATTGGTAAACACCTGGGAACGTCTCTGAGTGACTCGCTATAGCGATATCATCATAAACCTCAATCGCGCCGGCATCTTTAATGAAGTCTGCGTCTTCTATTCCACCGCGGCCAAGCCAGAGTTCGATGGTGTAACGACCTGGCTTGAGCAGGAGTTCTTTAACTACGAAGCTAACCTCGGCTTTATCGCCTGGCATCAAAGAAAGGAATTCTCCTTTTAAGGCTGTATTTATATCGATTAACCGGTAGTTATTCGTATCGTAGATCGTCACCGCAACATTTGCGTCTTTGAGCCATTTATCGGATTTAATTTCAAGGTCTAGTCGGATCGATGAACCAGTTATAATGTGTTCGGTTTCTTGACCAGACATACCCAAGGAAATAACCGTCAGGTTGGTGAACCGAGCACTTCCTGAACCGGATCGTGGTCTTTTAGCCAGTGGTAAATTTTTGTCCAGCCCTTCAACGGCGTGCTTTTCGATATATTTGCCTATAAGTTTTCTGGATGCCCCCGTTTCAAGAAGTTTTCCGCCTTGTAACCAGACTGCCGTATCACATAGTGCTACGAGGGCTTGCATATTGTGGCTGACGAAAATTATTGTTCGTCCGTATTTGGCCACATCCTGCATCTTACCTAAACACTTCTTTTGAAACGCAGCATCACCAACTGCCAGCACTTCGTCCACAATCAAAATCTCCGGTTCCAAGTGCGCGGCCACGGCAAAGGCCAAGCGGACAGACATGCCGCTGCTGTAACGTTTCACCGGAGTATCTATGTAGCGTTCCACTTCGGCAAAGGCCACAATCTCGTCAAACTTGCGGGCTATTTCGTGTTTACGCATCCCCAAAATCGCGCCGTTCAAATAAACGTTGTCGCGCCCGGTCAGTTCGGGATTAAAACCCGTGCCCACTTCCAGCAGCGAGGCAATCCGGCCTTTGACTTTGATTTCACCGGAAGTCGGTGTGGTCACGCGGGACATTATTTTCAGCAGCGTGCTTTTGCCCGCCCCGTTCCGCCCAATGATGCCCAACACTTCTCCGCGTTTGACTTCAAAATTGACGTCCTTTAGCGCCCAAACGTAATCGGAATCACCCTTCACAGTGCGGTCATTGGTCTGGCCGATCTTGAGGTAAGGGTCTTCCCTGCCCCGGACTTTGTGCCACCAGCGGTTGAAATCATGCCGGAGCGTGCCGGTGCCCACTACGCCCAGCCGGTAGAGTTTGGAGATGTTTTCCACTTTTATGACCGTGTCGCTCATACCGTATCCATGAACGTCTTCTCAACCCGGTTAAAAATGGCGATGCCGAACAGAAGCAGAATTCCCGTGACGGCAGCGGAGATGCCCAGTTGCGGCCAGGGTATGGCCCCGCCCAAATAGATTGCCCGAAAAGTTTCGATGACAGCGGACATGGGATTGGCCTCAATGAACGGAAGATATTTGGCCGGTACCTTGGACATCGGATAAATCACTGGCGTGGCATACATGGTGAGTTGCACGCCAAAGGTAATGAGAAAGGTGAGGTCGCGATATTTGGTGGTAAGCGATGAAACCAGTATGCCGGCTCCCAAACCCAGCAACGCCATCAACAGTAATAGCACCGGTGTCAAAAGCAGAATCATCAGCAAATCCGGATGCAATGCCGCACCCTTGATGAGGTAATAAGTCAGAAATCCGAAGAACAGCAGAAACTGGATGCTGAACTGGATGAGATTGGAAGCCACGACAGAAATGGGTGTGACCAATCGCGGGAAATAGACCTTGCCGAAGAGGTTTGCGTTGGTGATGAACGTGCCGGAAGTCTTCGTCAGGCAGGTGGAAAAGTAATTCCAAGGCGTAGTGCCCGCCAGATAGAACAACATCGGCGGCAGGCCGGCGGTCGAAATTTTTGCCACGCCGGTGAAAATCACCGTGAACATAATCGTGGTCAGCAGCGGCTGGATGAAGAACCAGAGCGGGCCAAGGATGGTCTGCTTATAGACGGTCACAAAATCGCGCCGGATGAACATCCAGAGGAGGTCGCGGTAATGCCAGACACCAGCCAGTTGCAATTCCCACCAGCGACCCTGCGGGCGAATGATGAGGAACCAGTCATCGTCAGATGGCAGAGGCGCAGACATGGATCGGGGTTCAAGAGTCGGAGCGGACATTTTCAAAAGCCAAATGGTAAAAGCTGAAATCAAACATCACGCAAAACTAAAATCTGGCCTATTACACTTGCAAGACTTCCAAAAGCCATCTCTGACGAAATTCCCCGGCAATCGCCCGCTCATTTGCACTTTTCCAATTTCAGCTTTCTTTTTTCCGCATTTCTTGAGCGACAAGCTGCCGCCCCCGGACTTTCGCAAAACTTTCTGCAAAAGGCCTTCGGCTACCGCCCCGCGGGCTTCAAGCAATTCCTTCACCCGACAGTTATGTCTTACATGAGGCACACAGCCCCGGTTGGACAGCATCACCTGCCATTGCCCAAAATTCTCAACAACAGCGGCAAAATCCGCTTCGCGTTCTTCTCCCAACTCCGTAACATTTTGACGCGAGCGAGAGCGTGTTTCTTTTTTTCGTCCGAAAGTTTCTGCGCGTGCGACGCAATCCGATTCAAGCGTTCGCCGCTGTCTTCAAAATGCGTGAGAATGTGCTGGCGCAGAAACCGCCCCGCCAGATTGCGCAGTTCGGCTATGGCTTCGTAGTACGTCCGCCGTTCGCCCGCGACATAAACCGTTCGAACGGCACCCAAATCCAGCAGATACCTCAAGCCCTGGCTGGCCGAGCCCTTGCTCAATTCCAGCCGCTCGATGAATTCGTCCATGGGCAGCGGGCGATGGGAAATAAACAGCAGACCGTAGATTTCTGCGACGGAGCGCGGCTGCCCCAAGGCGCGGGAAAATTGCACGAAGAGATTGATGATCTCGATTTCCACGGGTTCAAGCCCCGGGACGGACCCATTGGTTCCGGCACCGTCCTCCATTTTTTCTGTCAACGTCACATTCATCACCACCCTGTATAGCAGATTGTCCATTTTGTTCAATAGAAAATGAACTAAATTTGCGGATTTCCACGACAAACGCACAGGATCCCACCCGCTATCGAAGTCCCCCAGGCGGTTCGACGGACATTTGTAACGTTCCCACCCACCACCTGCCCGTGTGTTGTGAGCGGTGGCTGTCTCCGGACAAATAATTTTACTTCACAAAACCCCATTTTTCAGAGAAAAGACCTGTATTGGCCTCTGCTTGAATTGTGTTCACATTCAGAATTGGAATCCGGTGACGCGTGCGGTTTACGCGATGGCGGTGCTTTTGTTTCTCCTTTCCACCAATCCCGGCCGGACCCAGGAGGAGCTCGCAACCACGCCGCCCGCCCTGGCGGGCGGCGCTGCCGCTGCTCCTGAGTCTTACAATATAAAATGGGGTCCAACCTGCTGGAGCTTCGGGGCAAGCCTCGAAGCGCAATACACAGACAACGTTTCTCTTGATCAGAATAATTCCGAAGGCGACCTGACCGTGAGTCCACAAATGACGGCGCAGATGTTATGGCCGATCAGCGAGAAGAACACGGTGCATTTTTCACTGGGCGCGGGCTACTCGGCGTATTTGCAGCACTCCGAGTTCGACCGGTTTTTCATCACCCCGAGTTCCGCACTCTCCTTCGACTTGTTCGTCGGCCCAATCCAGATCAACTTCCACGAACGCCTTTCCATATCGCAGAATTCCTATCAGGATCCGACGGTCAGCGGCACCGGCAATTATTCACAACTTCAAAATGATGCCGGAGTGACGACGACATGGAACCTGGAGAAACTCAGCCTCAACCTCGGGTATGATCATCTGAATTACGTCACCGTCACCGGACCCACCGGCACCGGCGACGGCCAGTCAGATGTATTTACCGCGTCGGCGGGTTATAAGCTCGTGCCGGAAATGACCCTGGGGCTGGAGGCTGGCGGATCCCTTATCGGGCATACGGGCACGAATGCGGTTTTGAGTGATTTGAAGGAATGGAACGTCGGGCCCTTTTGCGAAGCACAGGTGAGCGAACACATTCAACTTCAGGGCAGTGTCGGTTATACGGAGGAGTATTCGTCCGAACCCGCCGGCACAAACCAGACGAGTCCTCAATTCTCCGGTGTTTACGGCCAACTCACCCTGACCCACCAACTCAACCAATATCTGTATTACACCATAGGTGGCCAACACAGCATCAATTCCGCCTCTTTCAGCGGCGCCATTGAACTGTCCGATTTGACCCTCCGGGCAGATTGGCACATCGTGCGCAAACTCTCCATCAGCACATCCTTGAGCTATGAGCATGGCTCACAAGCGCTCTCGGGCTCGGAAACATTCGACCGATATGGAGCCGGCCTCGAATCAACCTGGACGATTACGAGTAAATTGTCCGCCACCTTCAGCTACCAGTTTTACCAGCGGGACTCGAATTTGTCCGGGGGAAGTTATACCGCGAATATCTTCAACTTGAATCTTGCCTACAAGTTTTAGCGGCGTCCCAAACTGCAATCCCGGCCGGTTTCGTATCAGGAACATGTAGCAACGTCTTCCAGCCGGTTCGGAACAACCCGCCCCTTCCATTCCGCATCATTTCGGCCGCCCGGCTGCGTCCGGCCAGTTGTCAGGAGGGGAAATAATGCTGGCTTTCATTTTGAAAACCGCTATAAAATAACGAGGCTTATAAATTCAGCCTTTGAATGAAAAACGTATCATCCATGCCGCTATGAGGAAATTTTTTTTTGCGGGTTTCATTCTGGCCGGTTTGCTGTCCCGGGTGGTTGGTACTCTAACGGCGTCCCCGTCCCTGTTTGAGGATGTTCCGGATTCCACCACTTCGGCATCCAGCAATGCGCCACCGGTGGCCGCAGCTTTGCTTAATACCAACGTCCCGATGGGAACGGTCGCCAACCCCAGCGGTTATGTACCGGATGATAAATACAAGCTGCACATAGGCGACACGATCAGTTTTCAGATTATCGAGGACAAGGACGCGCCGAGGAGCCTCGTGGTGACCGATTCCGGCGAACTTGATGTGCCTTACATCGGCCGCGCGCAAGCCGTGGGCAAAACCTGCAAACAATTGGCCGACGAGTTGAAGGTGCAGCTTGAGAAAGAATATTACTATCGCGCGACCGTCATCATCGCCCTGGATTCGGCCAATAAGTTCTGTGGGCGCGTTTATATCTGGGGGGAAGTCAGAAATCCCGGACCGATTGACCTCTCGCCGGACGAGACCCTGACCGCCGGCAAGGCCATCATTCGGGCGGGTGGCTTTACCGAATTTGCCAAGGAAACAAAAGTAAAAATCATCCGCAGCGCCGGGGCAAAAAACGGGGGCAAACAGATTTTCGAGTTGAACATTTCAGAAATCCTCGATAAAGGTGAAACCGAAAAGGATCTGGCGTTGATGCCGGATGATTACATCATTGTGCCGTCACGGCTGATTAACTTCTAATTGCGTTTTATTGCGAATGAATGATGAGGAGACTACTGCGTTTTCTGATCGGTCTGCGTCGAAAGCACAGTTCCACGCCCGCTTGCACCGCTACACCGCCCTGCTGATAAAAAGATGGTGGATTTTGGTCCTAACCGCGGCCGCCGGGTTGGGAGGGGGCGCGTTTGTGTCCAAATTTGATACCGCTTCCTTCGTCTCCGTGGGACGGATGATTGTAAACGTCAAACTATCAATCCCCGAAGAATCCGCTTATACCGAGGACTTCAGCGATTTTCTGGGCACCCAGGCGGCTTTGATGCAGAGTGACCTGGTCATCAACCGGGCGAATGCCCGGGTCATAGCACAGAAACCGGAAATGATGATGCAGCCGGTTTCGCTCAAGGTTTCGGTATTGCCCAAGACCACGATTTTCAGCCTCCAGGCAACCGGCCAGGATCCGCAATACACCCAGGCCTTTCTGCAAGCCTGCATGGAAGAATACATTAACCTGAAAAAGGAAATGTTCACCCAGACATCTGATAGCACGGTGGCGGGACTCACGGAAGAGTTGCTGCAGTTGCAAAAGGAACTGCGCAAATCCGACGATGAACTCGCGGCCATTCAGAGCACCAACAGCGTGGTGTTGTCGGGGGAAGAAGGTAGTATCACCGAGAATTATCTCGCCAGCCTCGAACAAAGCCTCGCCACGATGAAATCCGAATACGGGTTGCTTCAGGCGCTCACGCTCGACCAGAATATCGAACGCCAGCAACAGGCGCCCGACGCCTTCGTCAAGCCGGAGGATCCACTCAACCAGCCGGGATCGGACAGCACCTCTTCGGCGTACCTGAATGCCAAACAGGAGATTCAAGTCTTGAAAGCCGACCAGCAGGAGTTGGGTCAATACCTGAAGCCGAACCACCCTAAAATGATCGCGCTGAACGAAAATATCGCCCAAGAGGAGCGTTTGCTCGAGTTCTACCGCAAGCAAAGCGCCGAACAATTAGAAAGTAGTAAACGCTCGCTTGCCTTGCAGATTCAAAACCGCGAGCAGAATGTCACGGAATGGACTGAGCGGGTGCTGGAGATCAATCGCAAAACCGCAGAATATGAAAAACTAAAGGCGAATTCGCAAAGGATTCAAGCGCTTTACGACCATCTTCTGGGTACAATGCAAACGCTGGATATTAACAAGGAAATCAGCCCGGAAAGCGTCACCATCCTGGAAAACGCGTTGCCGGCATATTCGCAAATTCCCGGACTTTCCAAGCGATTGCTGGTAGGGGCCCTCGTTGGTCTCGGGGCGGGCATCCTCCTTTTGCTATTACTTGACCGGCTGGATGACCGGGTCAACACGGTCACAGAATTGCAGGATTTGTTTGAAGAAACCATCCTCGGCCAGATTTCGAAGGAAAGGCGTCCCGCTCCGGACCAGGACATCGGATTGCTTCAGCCGGAAGACGTCCGCCATTACTTCGTAGAAGCCTTCCGAAGCCTTCGCTCCATGCTGTTCTACATGAGCGACCCCGGGGAACATCCCAAGCCCAAAACCATTCTCCTCACCAGTTCGGTGCCGAGGGAGGGGAAATCGTTGATTGCAGCGAACCTGGCCATCACGATGGCTAACACCGGTTCCCGTGTTTTGCTGGTGGATGCGGACCTGCGTGTAGGAATGTTGCACAACCGTTTTGAAGAGACTGCCGAACCCGGCTTTTCCGAGATACTGTCGCAGAATTTAGACTGGAATGACATTGTGCGCACCACAAAAATTCCCAATCTGTTCCTCCTTCCCCGGGGCGCAGTCACCTTTAATTCGAGCGCCTTGTTTATCAGCGAATCATGTCAAAAATTCCTTCGCGAGGCCTCGGCCAAATTCGATTACGTGCTGTTGGATGCTGCGCCGGTCATGGTGGCTGATGATGTGACCAGTCTGGCGCCCAATATGGACGGGGTTGCCTTTGTCATCCGCGCCGAATACACCTCGGCCCGGATTGCCCGGACGGCTCTCCAATTGTTGTACCATCGCCGGGTGCATCTGCTTGGCCTGATTTTCAACGACGTTCGTTTCTCCCGCGCCAATAACTATTACCGGGATTATTACCGGTACACCGTCCGGAAGGATAGTGTGAGTCAATCCTGATTCCCGCACCGTTCAAACGGTCGGTTTTACAGCAAGGGCAATGCACCCATGGCGGAATGTTTGTGAACCATGAAAATGAAACCCGAAGCTGTCGCCCCAGAGGGTTGACGAAACGGATATGTGCGAAATCCTGTCATGAAACTCAGGTACGCTGGGAATAAAATGAACATGCCATTGGAAAAATCGTCTGACCAGAACCTCACTGGTTGTTTGCCCGCGTGGTTTTGCATCCGGACGCAGCCCAAACACGAGCATGTCGCAGCCGCTTTGCTGAAAAAGGAACCGGACATTGAGGTTTATTTGCCGCGCATTCGCATCCGACGTACTACAAATTGTGGACCGAAATGGTTCGTCGAGGCTTTGTTTCCCAATTACCTCTTCGCCCGGTTTTCGCTGGCGACGTGTCTGCGCAAGGTACATTATACTCGGGGAGTTCGTGGTGTGGTTCATTTTGGCAAGAATTGGCCCGTAATCGGCGATTCCATCATTGAAGACTTGCGCATCACGATCAAACCGGACGAGGTTTATGTCATTTCCGAAGAACTGCAACCGGGTGATGCAGTGCAGATTTCCGGCGGCGTGTTTCACGACCTCCAGGCCGTCGTGACCCGGGTGATGCCCGGCCGCGCACGCGTCGCTGTTTTACTGGAGTTTCTGGGGCGCCAAACCGCCCTGGAACTTTCCAGCGAGCGAGTTCTGCGTAGCAATGGGGAACGTAAACTGGTTTTTTGATCCGGATTCATCACGTTCTAAATTCGTTTTATTCTTTCCGGTGACAGTCGGTAGAGGACTTGCGCAGTACGTTCGGAAACCTCATGCATCGAAAAATGTTTTTGAATTCGTTTATCATTAATGGTTTTGGCGGCGGCAGGGCTTGTTTATCTGTTTCGAATGAAACGGTATTTAAGATAACCACCGCACCTTTTTGGAGAACGCGCTAGCGTTCTTTACTCGCATCGCCTATTTTTCGCGGCTTGAAATTTAAAATAAAGCTGGTTTCGAGGATTTTCGGGATAATATTTGCAGTCACTTTCATTCACGCGACCGTAATGGCGGATGATGACGTCTCACCGGCAGGCACCAATTCAGCCATTGCGACCGGCTCACGCCATGGACTTTTTGACTGGCTTGATTCTCGAAGCGCCTACAACCAGGAATTTTTCCCCACGCCGATGCTGCTGGATGAAACAAGTTTGGAACAGGACGGCGAGTTAGAGTTGAATTCTTTGCATACTGAGGCAAACAATCAACGAAGCGATGTCGTCACGGCAGAAGTCGAAAAAAGTTTTGGCATGCTGACATTGGAATTGGATGTTCCTTACGAGCGCGATTCTGATTCGGGTGACGTTTCCCAAGGTATCGGCAACATTGATTTGGGTGCGCGTTATCCGCTTTATCAATTTGTCTCGGCCAATGGATTTTTCGACACCACTTTGGGCGTCGCAATGGAAGTCGGTATTCCGGTCAACCCGGCGGTAAGTCAAAATACAGAATTTGATCCTGGGATATTCAATGATCTCAAGCTGGGCGAACATTTCTCACTTCAGTCTGTCTTCGGCTATTCCACACTTTTTGGCGGTGGTGACAACGGCGGATTGCAAACTTTTGAATATGGTTTTGATTTCGGCTACGCGATTCCGCACAGCGAACTACCGTTGCCCGGTATTCAACAATTCACCCCCATGTTTGAACTGGCTGGAGAAACCGAATTAAATAAGGACGACCCTGGTGAAAACAGTCTTTTTGGAAGCATCGGTATTCGTCTTGACCTCAAACCCATTGGAGAAGTGGAGCCGGGGCTGGGGCTGGGTTTTGTATTTCCAATGGATGGCGCAGCAAGCGCGGAAGTTCATTGGGGCATCGCCATCAGTCTGACATTCGAATTTTGAAACTTTGTCCATTACATAAGTCGAATAAAACGCCACCGTGGCCGGTTACGCTTGCCGGCGCGTTGACCGGGGAAATATTTTCAAGCTAAAACACGTTCATGAACCACGTCGTCAAAACATCTTGCCGGCTGTGTGCCTCAATAGGATTCAGCACACCTTCACCTGGCCGCCGTTGATTACCGACGACCCGGACACGCAGGGACCGAACAACTTGGAAATTGACATAGCCACGACTTCTGAATACACACAACCCGAATGGAATCTTGAAACGCCTCTGCCCGACATCCATTTGCAGACGAACCAAACTTGCCTTTCATGCTGACTAAAATTTAATCCTTTATGAAATCAGAAGCATCCTTAAAAACCACTGCCGCGCGACTCAAAAAATTCTCGTCGCTGCGCCCGACGCTTGCCATTGTGCTTGGCAGCGGATTTCATCATGTGCTGACCGGACTGCGCGGAAAAAAAATTCCCTACGCACAAATTCCCGGTTTTCCAAAACCAACCGTCAGTGGCCACGCGGGCGAATTGTATTTCGGCCATCTTGGTAAGACGCCGGTGCTGGTTTTGAGCGGGCGGGCGCATTTTTATGAAGGCCATCCGATGGAGTGCGTAACATTCGCCGTGCGCGCATTGGCGGCGCTCGGCATCCGCGATCTGCTGCTGACGAATGCGGCGGGCGGTATCAACAAAAAATTCCGCGCCGGCGATTTCATGGTTCTTACCGACCACATTAATTTCATGGGAACAAACCCGCTTCGCGGGCATCACCAAAAAGACATGCCACGGTTCGTTGACCTGACCGAAGTTTACGACAAACAATTGCGCGAACTTTTGTTCAAGGCCGGGAAAATTTCCGGACTCAAATTGCAGCGCGGCGTTTATCTGGCGGTGAGCGGGCCGAGTTATGAAACGCCGGCGGAGATCCGCGCGTTCGCCAAACTTGGCGCGGACGCGGTGGGCATGAGCACCGTGCCGGAGGCGATTGTCGC
>JBEKBA010000039.1:0-28845 GCA_050015635.1 Verrucomicrobiota bacterium | reverse complement strand
TGACGGGTGCGGCCGGCAATTGCCGCGCGTCGTAACCGTTCACGACCCATTCGAGTTTGCCGGTCTCGATGTCCACGAGCAGACCATGAATGGGAATTTTGGGGCCGATGAGGGGGCTTTGCCGCGCGAGGTCGCACGCTTTGATGACGTTCTGGCGTTCCGTTGCAAACATCCCAAAAAACTCATTGAGGTTCTCCGGTAACCGGCTGCGCTCGACGCCGAGCGCTTTCAATCTGTCGAGCAACTTCATCGTCGTCATTTTGCGTGTCTGACAATCCGTGTGACCGATGATGGCAATTTCCCTGCCGCCATTCACCACGCACCCCAGCGCCAGCGAACGCATCATGCTGCATAACGGCGTTGTGATGATGTTGCCCGCGTTACGCAGCCAGATGAACTGCTCCGCCGGAATTCCGAGCACATTTGGAAACAGCGCATTCAAACGCGGATCAATGCATGTCAGCGCGATGACCGGCAACTCGTCCGCGAAATCCACCGGATGCAAACCCGCCGAATCATCGCCGGCGACCGCACGATGATTCGCGTCAACGATGGCTTCAAAGAGGCGCATCATGGAAACCAAACCTTTGCTGCTGCCTTGATCGTTTCAGGACAAAGCGGCCAGTGGCTGATGATTTTTGTCACATTCACCTTATTAGGTTACCGCCAATGGCGTATTCCGTTTTGGCCGGCCGATGAAAAAGTAAAGCAGCGCGCCGATGAAATGCAGGAACACAACCGCCAGCACCCAGCCGATTTTTTCGCCGTCGGTCAACCCTTTGTTCCCGATGGCATCAATGAGCATCCAAATCCAGAATGCAAACACCAACAAACCGATGGTGACCAGAAATAAAATCAAGAACAGTCCGATAATTCCACCTATCATATTTGTTTCCTTTCAGCTCATTTTTTTTTGTCATCATCCTTGCTCATCGCCTTTTTCAACGCAGGAACCTGTTCCATCAATTTCTCGAATTTGATTCCGGTCAGACTTTCAAGCACGGGCGGCAATTGACTGATGATGGTTGTCACGTCACCGGTCAGCTTGCTCGCGCCGCCGCCCGGCCCGCTACCGGAATTGATGATGACCATCTTCTCGGTCTTCGACAGCGGCTCGCTGATCTTGCCCGCGATTTCCGGCATCACGCGCACAATCATTTCGATGACGGCGGCTTCGTTGTATTGCTTGAATGATTCGGCTTTCACACGCATCGCCTCGGCGGTCGCCCTGCCTTGCGCTTCGATAACGGACGCCTCGGCCAAACCGCGCGCCTTGTTGGCATCCGCTTCGGCGAGACCGGTGGCCTTGACAACATCAGCACCGGCAAAACCGGTTGCCTTGGTCGCGGAAGCAGCACCGGCAGCTTCGGTTTCCAACTGGAATTTCCGCGCGTTGGCGAGCGTCTCGACTTTGTAACGCTCGGCGTCGGCGGGCTTTTGCACTGTCGCTTCAAGTTCGCGCTGTCTGCGCAAAATTTCCTGTTGCTGCAATTCAATCTGTTTCTGTTTTTCAACAATGCTGACCTGCACTTCCTCGGCTTTAACGAGCTGGCCGGTCTTGAACTTTTGCAAATCATACGCGAGGTCGGCCTGCGCCTTTTGCACGTTCACCGTCGCCTGATATTGTGCGACGTTCGATTGATAATCGCGTTGCGCCTCGGCAACTTTCGTGTCGGCAAGAAACTTTGCCTCCTGCCCGGCCTGGTTCGCCTGCGCGGAACGGATGACGGAGTCGCGGTCGGCCTCGGCCTGCGCGATGATGGCGTCGCGTTTGACCTGCGCGATGCGCGGTTTGCCGAGCGCGTCGAGATAACCCTGGCCGTCGCGGATGTCGCGGATGGTGAAGCTCACGATGGTCAGTCCCATGTTCGCCATATCGCCCGCCGCGACTTCCTGCACTTTTGAGGCGAACGCGTCGCGATTCTGATAAATTTCCTCAACCGTCATTGTGCCGAGAATCGCGCGCAAATGACCTTCGAGCGTCTGCATGGCAATGTTCTTGATGTCGTCAACGCCCTTGCTCAAAAATTGTTCGGCGGCAGTCGCGATGGAGATGTCGTCGCCTTTCACTTTGATCTGCGCGACGCCATCCACTTTCACCGGCACACCTTTGCTCGTGTAAACTTCCGGCGTCTGCACATCAATCGTCAACAGTTCGAGCGAAAGAACATCCACCTTTTCGAAGATCGGCCAGACAAAGCGACCACCGCCCTTGACGATGCGGAAGCCGACTTCACGCGTTGTGCCGTCTGCTTCGGTCATCCGGCGCTTGATGCCGGAAATCACCAGCACCTGATTCGGCCCACTCTTGGTGTAGCGACTGGCATAAATGATGACAAAAATAAAGAAGACAAAGAGCAATGAGCCGACGCCGATGACGACATTCACCCAGGGAATATCAGCAAAAATTGGAGTCACATTCATAATTTGATTTCAGGATTTGTTTTTGATTGATGCCGAGAATCAGGAAATTTGCTCGACGTAAAATTGCGTGCCGACGATGCGTGTAATTTTCACCGTCCTGCCGCCGGTGATTGCGCCGCCTTTCTCCGCGCGTGCCGGAGCCGTGTAACGCGAACCCGCCTGCGTGTAGGAAATTTCGCCCACGCCATTTTCAGGAATCGGTGTGACGATGGCGGCGGTCCGGCCAATCAACATCGCAACGCGCGATTCACTGGAGCCTTCCGTTTTTTTGAACATGGCGTTGAACAGCCACAAAACCAGCAGCGCCACCGCCAGTCCGCCGAAGAAAGAAAGCGGCGCATTGATCCAAGGGTTGCTGGTCGCGTCAATTTTGCAGAAAATCAAACCGAATGCGCCGAACGCCGTGACGAAACTCGCCAGCACCGTCGGGCTTAAAAATGAAATCCCCGGGACGCCGTCGTGACCGACGCCGCCATCGGCATTACCACCCATGCCGACATGGAGATCGCCGTGCCCACCGAATAAATGTCCCGCGACCGCGCTGAACAACGTGAAGATCAAACCGGCGACCAGACAAATGGCATAAACAATCATAATTACCTCGCTGATTGGTTGTTGGGCAAAGTTAAAACCCGCCCGCCTGCCAATGCAAGCAGGAACGAAAAAGGCGGTTTGTATATGAGATTCATATGACTAAATCCAGTTAACAACAAGCCCCGATAAACCGCATTTATAATTTCGCACCGCGTTTGTAAGGCAAATTCGTCGCTTCCGGCTTGCCAATTTTCCAGCGGTTGCCCATTGTCGCGTCATGCAATCCTATGAATTATTGCGCGAAATTTTTGAAACAAAATCGCCCAAACAAGTCGCCTCGGACCTTGGCCTGTCGCCCTCAATGATCTATAAATGGGCTGAACCGACCGACAAAGCCGCTGGCAGCGGCACGGTCAATCCGCTCGACCGCATCGAATCCTTGTTGCAAAGCACCGGTGACCATCGGCTCGTCCAATGGGTTTGCCAGCGCGGGGGGGGATTTTTCATCCTCAATCCCAAGAATACACCGCATCCGCATTTTTTGATTCCGGCGACGAACCAAATCGTCCAGGAATTTGCCAACTTGCTCCACGTCATCGCCACCAGCACCGCCAACGAAAAAATTACGCCAGCCGAAGCCAAACAAATCCGGGCGCGCTGGGAAGAATTGAAGACGGTGACGGAAGGTTTTGTGGAATGTTGCGAGGAAGGAAATTTTGCGCAGATTCGAGATAGCCACAATAAACGAACGGCGGCAGTTCAATAACTGCAATTGCAAACGATTCCTCTCACATCCCACGCATCGCGCAGACCATCGCCGAGGAAATTCAGCGCCAGCAGCGTCGTGACCAACACGCCGCCCGGAAAGACAATCAACCACCAGTAAATGCGGATGGGATTGATTTGCGAAACGCCTTCCGCGATGAGGGTCCCCCAACTCGCCATCGGCGGTTGAACGCCAAGGCCGAGGTAACTCAAAAAAGATTCGTAAAGGATGATGGCAGGCATCGTCAGCGCGAGATAAGTGATCACGACACCGAATATGTTCGGGATGATATGCCGCGCCAGTATCCAATGAGGTTTTGCGCCGAGAGCACGGCTGGCTTCAACGAACGCGCGGGTTCGCAGCGATAAAACCTGTCCACGCACAATGCGCGCCATTGTCAGCCACGATACCGCCCCCAGACCGATGAAAAGCAGCATCACCCGCAATCCTCCAGCCAATGCCGGCGAATTTTCCACAAAGTGCGATTGCTTTATCATTGCGCCCAGCGTTGTAATCAGCACGATGACGAAAATGATTGAAGGCAGCGAGTAAAGCACATCCACAATCCGCATCAAAAAACCGTCCACCCGCCCGCCGACGTAACCGGCGATGGCCCCCCACAAAACGCCGATAACCAGACTGACAACCGTTCCGACCACGCCGACCAGCAGCGAAATTTGCGCGCCAAAGAGAACGCGTGAAAACAAATCGCGCCCGTGAAGGTCGGTGCCGAACCAATGTTGCGCGCCGGGCGGTGTAAATTGAGCGTCGGAGAGTTGATCCGGATTATGCGCCTGCGCGAAACCTGCGCCAAAAATTTTCAAAGTAATCGGCCAAGCGACAGTCGCCATCAGTAGAACAGCGAGAAACCATGCGCTTATAACTGCGGCGCGGTTTTTTTTGAACTGCCGCCATGCACGCCGGCCGGGCGATAGGTGTTGCTGGATTGGCTCACTCATATTTCACGCGCGGGTCAAGCAGGGTATAGGCAAAATCCACGACCAAATTCAGCGCGATGAGCAGGATGGCGTAGAGCAGAGCGAGGCCAACGATCATTGGGTAATCGAGGTTCAGCGCGCTGTTGATGAAATAAACGCCGATGCCGGGGATTTGAAAAATGTTTTCGATGACGAACGAACCGGTGAGTAAATCCGCCAGCATCGGCCCGGAATAGGAAACCACCGGCAGCACGGCAATCCGAAAAGCGTGCTTGAACAAAAGCATATTCTCGCCCAGTCCCTTCGCGCGCGCGGCGACGACGAATTCGGATTGCATGGCATTCAACATGCCTTCGCGGAAAAGGCGCGCGATTTTGCCCGCAAAAAAAAGTCCGAGTGCAATCGTTGGCAAAATCATGTGTGAGGGCGATCCCCACAAGGCGACGGGCAGCCATTTCAATTTGATGGAAAAAATCATGATCAGCAGCGGCGCAACGACAAAGCCGGGCACGCAAACCGCGAGCAATGCCAGAAAGCTGCCGGTGTGATCCAGCCATTGTCCACGCCGTGCCGCGGTGAAAAACCCAACCGGCAGCCCGACGAACATGGCGAAGCAAAACGACAACGCGCCGAGTGTCATCGAGACCGGCAACCCCAGGGCGATGATATCGTTGACCGTGTAATTGCGATACTTGAGCGATGGGCCCAAATCTCCGTGCGTCAGATTTCCGAGGTAGCGCAAATACTGCCTCCAGACCGGTTCGTCGAGATGATATTTGGCATTCAACTGCCGCTCGATTTCCGGCGACGCGGGCGCGCGCTCGCGGTCGAATGGGCCGCCGGGCGCGAGATGCACCAGTGCAAACGCCAATGCACTAATGACCAGCAGCAGCGGAAACGAGAAAATGAGGCGTTTTAAAAAATACATTATTTTTCAGCCTGGATTTTCCGAATATATTGCAACGGATGGTCATCGAGGATATTTTCGTAAAGCCCTTGAATCCTGTTTGTGTCGAAATAATTTATGCCGACGTAAAAATAAAGCGGGATGATTGGCACCTCGTCACGTACGAGCAGGGTTTCGGCCTGCTGAAAAATTTCTTCGCGTTTTTTCAAGTCCGCCTGTTCATTCGCCTCGTGGATAAGCGCATCGTAGCGCGCGTTTTTCCAGCCGGTGCGGTTGTTGCCGTTGTTGCTGATGAACATGTCGAGAAATGTGTTGGCGTCGTCATAATCGGCAATCCAACTGGAGCGCGCGGTTTCGTAGTCGAGATGCGACAGCGAGCTTAACAGGACTTTCCATTCAACCTGCCGCAATTCCATCTGGATGCCCAAATTGTCACGCCACATTTGCTGTAGTTCGACGGCGATGTTTTCATGGACTTTATCCCCGCCGGCCGCGGCTGCGTTAAACATATATTCAAACCTCGGAAAACCCCTGCCACCGGGATAACCGGCTTCGGCCAGCAATTTTCTGGCAAGCGCGGGGTCGTAGCCAAGTCCGGCGGCTGAAGCGTAATTTGCCGTTCCATTTGGGACCAGCGGACCAGCCGGCTTTTCGCCGGCTCTCGTGATCTTTTTGACGATGCGTTCCTTGTCAATTGCCAGCGCGAGCGCCTGGCGGACACGCGGATCGTCGAAAGGTTTTTTAGTCACGTTAAAGCGGATAAAATATGTGGCAAGAAAATCAAAGGAATGAAAGTCCGGACGTTTTAGCAGCACATCGAGCAATTCACCGGGCACGAGCGTGCGGTCGAGCACAATGTCGGCCTGGCCGCTCTCGTAAAGATTGAGCGCAGTGTCCGGTGAACCGACCGGCAGAATGTCAATGATTCGTGACTGAGTGTTTGCCGCGTCCCAGTAAAGCGGATTTTTTTTAAGACGAACCTTGTCGTTTGGCCGCCAATCGACAAGTTCAAACGGCCCGCTGCTCGGCAAAGGTCTAGCCATGAGCCAGCGGTCGCCGTATTTCTCGATGGTCTGGCGCGGCACGACGCTCATTACGGGCAACGTGCATAGGTCTGGAAAAAAGGCCGTCGGGTGATTTAATTCAACACGCACGGTGAATTTGTCCAGCGCGTGAACACCCACAAGCGCCGGGTCTTTGATCTTGCCGGTAGCGAAATCCTCGCCGTTTTTCAAATAAAAAAATTCCTCGGCATAATCAGACGCCGTCGCCGGACTGGCCGCGCGAAGCCAGGAATAAACCACGTCGTCCGCCGTGATCGGCCCGCCGGTGGACCAAAGTAAATTTGTGCGCAAATGAAACGTATAAACACAACCGTCCGGTGAAATTTCCCAGCTTTTTGCCAGACCAGGGATTGGTCGCGCCGTTTTTGGGTTGAGCTGCGTCAATCCTTCAAACAGGCCGATGACGACACGAAATTCCGGTTGGCCGGTTATGATGGCGGGGTCAAGCGATTCCGGTTCGGCGTTGTTGATGATGGTCACGTCGGCGGGCGGCTCCTGACGGACACAACCGGAAATCAAAACACAGGCGGCGAAGCAAAAAACAAAACGCGCCCGCGCAAAAAAAATCGAAGCGCGTTCGGAAATTGCCATTGCGTTACTTGGCCGGTGCGTTTGTGGGCGCAATCGCCGGCATATTTGTTACCGATGTCAGCGGCATGGCCAACAAGCTATTGGTAGGCGCCGGCTGTGAAGCAAGCGGCGCGGCTGCAGGCGGTTCTGCAATCGGCGTTTGCATTTGTTTCTGCTGCACCTGTTTTTCAAATTCCGATGCATTGCCGCTGTTATGCACCCGCTCCTCCAGGTAGCCGAGTAAAATCGCGAGCGCAAAAAAAATCACCGTCGCGTATTTTGTGATTTTGGTCAGCGCATTACCCGAGCCGGCACCAAACAGTGCGTCCGCCGCACCGCCGCCGAACGCCAGCCCAGCACCCGCATCCTTTTTCGGCAGTTGAATCAGCACCAGCAGGATCAACAGCAGGCTGTTGACGACGAGCAAAAACGTCAAAATTCCAACAATGAAACTCATGACAAATTTTATATCGAATTTTTAATAATGTCAGCAAAACTTCGCGCTTCGAGCGACGCACCGCCAACCAACGCGCCGTCCACATCAGGCTGACTCATCAGTTCTTTGGCGTTGTTCGGCTTCACGCTGCCGCCATATTGAATGCGAACTTTTTTGGCGACGGCTTCGTCGAAAATTTCCGCGAGGCATGCACGAATGAACGTGTGCGCGTCCTGCGCCTGCTGTGTAGTCGCGGTTTTGCCCGTGCCAATTGCCCAAACCGGTTCGTAGGCGATAACCGTCTCGACCATTTGCTCCTTCGTCAAACCGGAAAGACTGCCGCGCACTTGCGTTTTTAAAACTTTTTCCGTATGCCCGGCTTCGCGTTCCGCCAGTGTTTCGCCAACACAAACAATCGGCTTGAGCGTCGCCGCGTGTGCCGCCGCCACCTTTTTGGCGATAAGCGTGTCGGTTTCTTTTTGGAACTGGCGGCGTTCCGAATGGCCAAGAATGACATAACGCACGAAAAATTCCTTAAGCATTCCCGCGCAGATTTCACCGGTGAACGCGCCAAAATTATTTTCGCTCATATTTTGCGCGCCAAGCCGGATGTTTTTCGATTCAAGAATGACTTTCGAAAGTGATTCCAGCGCCGTGAATGGCGGACAAACAATAATGTCCACTTCCTTCACAGTAGCCAAATCACGCTTCAAATCGTCAACCAAAGCCAGCGCCTCGGCCACCGTTTTGTTCATCTTCCAGTTTCCGGCAATAATCAATTTTCGCTCTTTGTTCATTTGAATTTTTTAACAGGATTTACAGGACAAACAGGATCATGCCTGAAGCGTTTTTGGCTGTAATCCCGGGCATCTTTATTTAATCCTGTCTGTTTACTTTTCGCTCAAAACCGCCACACCCGGCAGTACCGCACCCTCCAAAAATTCCAGACTTGCGCCGCCGCCGGTACTCATGAATGTGACCTTGTCCCCGAGCCCGGCCTTGTTGAGCGCCTTTACACTATCGCCACCACCTATGATGCTCTTTGCGCCATTCTTTTGAGTTGCGTCGGCCACGGCCTGCGCCACGGCATTGGTGCCCGCCGCAAAACGGGCATCCTCGAACATTCCCATCGGTCCGTTCCATAAAATCGTTTTCGCGCCTGAAATGATTTTGGCGTAATTTTTCGCCGTTTCTTCGCCGATGCTGAAACCTTCAGCGTCGTCGGGAATGTCACCGCGCACGGTTCGAATGTTCGTGAAATCAAAAACCGGCTTTCCCTTTTTGTTCAATTTGCCCGTCTCCACCGGCGTGGCAACAACCACATCCGTCGGCAATTGAAAATTCACGCCCAGCTTTTTTGCCTTGGCTTCGGCATCAAGCGCGGTCTGTTTGTGATCCGGTTCGATGAGCGATTTGCCGGTTTTCACCCCGTGCGCCAGCTTGAATGTGTAAGCCATCGCGCCGCCGATCAAAATTGTATTTGCTTTTTCGAGCAAGCGGTCAATCACCTTGATTTTGTCGGAAACTTTCGCCCCACCGAGAATGACAACAAACGGCCTGGTCGGATTTTCCAGTTCGTCACCGAGAAATTTCAATTCGCGTTCCATCAACAAACCCGCCGCGCATTTTCCGCCACGTTTCGTAACTACACGCGCCACGCCTTCCGTCGAAGCGTGTGCGCGATGCGCCGCACCAAATGCATCGTTCACATAAACGTCCGCGACTTCCGCGAGTTTTTCTGCAAAAACCGAATCGTCGGCTTCCTCTTCGTTGTAATAACGAACGTTTTCCAGCAATATCACGTCGCCATCTTTCATCGTGGCGACCGCTCTCTCAACTTTTTCGCCGATGCAATCGTCCACGAAACCGACGGGCTTGCCGAGCAATTCAGACAATTTCACCGCGATTGGAGCCAGCGACATCGTTGCTTCGCGTTTGCCCTTTGGGCGACCTAGATGCGCGGTCAAAATCAATTTACCGCCTTTTTCGATCAAAAGCTTCAGCGTCGGCAGCGTTTCAACGATGCGCGTCGCATCGGTTATGACCATTTTGCCGTCCTTTTCTTCCAGCGGCACGTTGTAATCCACGCGCAGGAAAACGCGCTTGCCACGCACGTCCAAATCTCGAACTGTAAGCTTTGCCATAAAATTATTTCGATTTTGAAAAATCGAGCAGCCAGCATAAAGCAGAGACGCTGCGAGTAAAGTGAATTCAACGCGTCACTTGAAGCAAAACGCAACCGTGTGGCGGCAATTCGGCGACAAAATTTCCCTGCTTCCCCAAATCTTTACGCAGCCACAAATCCCGGACTTGTGGCGCAGAGGAAAAATCTGATTTATTCCAGGCGTAATCCACTTTAACCGTGCCATCCGTGCGATTGAAGAAGCCAACGGCCAAGGCGTTACCCGAAAGTTCCTTCACCCACATTTCAGCGGATTGTTGCGGGACAAAAATCCGTCGAACAGTTTTGCCGAGCACATCTTGATCCACGGCCAGCACTTCTGGATTCGTCAGCAACGCCGTCGTCCAGTCGTCGTTGTCCGGCAGATTCATGCCGAGCATGAGTGGCGACGGCGCAAGCGCCCAGAGCGACATCAGCGTAAGTTGTTCGTCACGCGTGAAATGTGTCCAGTGCGAATTGCCGCCGTTTTTCGAGCGGATGGCGAGATGACCGAGCGGAATCATGTCGGCATCCGGCCAGTGTCCCGGGGTGCCGACTCCCTGCCATTGCGCGATAACGTCAAACTGGTTGTCGAGCTTTTGCCAATTATCCCAGAAATCACTGGAGATACGCCACAGGTTTGCGTTTGCCGCTATGTGTCCAGCCTGACTCACCGGCGTCGGACCGGGCGAAGTGCTGAAAATTATTGCGCGTCCGCATTGGTCAATCGCACGACGAATCATTTCAATCTCGGCGGCGTGGTAAGGTTGTGAAAGGTCATCCACCTTGATGTAATCCACACCCCACGACGCCCAAAGTTTCGCACACGCACCATACCAAGCCTGTCCAGCGGCGTTGTTGCGCACGCCAAACATATCGGGACACCAGACGCACTTGTCGTTGGGGTCGCCGGCATCAATGGCAGAAAATCCGCTGCCGAAAATTTTTGTTCCAAACAGAACAGCCTGTCGCGGAATGCCGCGCATGACGTGAATGCCGAATTTCAAACCCATGGAATGCAGTTGATCGGCAAGCAGCTTGAAACCAACGCCGTTGGTGGCGGACGGAAAGCGGTTGGGCGCCGGCAGCAAACGGCCGAATTCGTCCGCCGCGAGTGCCGCACCGGCACGTGTGCGGTTTAACAACGAGTCGTCGCCGGTGGGATGCGGGTCATACCAGCGAAAATCAACGACAATCATGTTCCAGCCAAGCGGCTTAAGATGTTCTTTCATCCATATTGAGTTCGAAAGGACTTCGGATTCAACGACCGAATCGCCGAAGGAGTCGTAACTGTTCCAGCCGAGCGGCGGAGCAAGTGAATTTGAGTTTTCGGGAGATGCTGCGACTTCCATTTTTGAGGCCGCGATGATTTGCTCCTCGCGCGCAGTGAGATTTGTATTTGGTGAAAGTGCCAGTGCGGATAAATAATCTATCGCTAAAAACAGTGCCAAGAGAACTCCGGCGAGCTTCTTCATTTCGATTAGCGCGTGGATTTTTTGCCGGGCGGCTCTGGAAAGTCCGGCCGGCCGGTACACCAACAAATCAACAAAGCGAAAATTTCAATACTTTTAAACAACCTCATATGGTTTCGCCGCCAGCCAACGGCCAATAAATCAGGAAATCCACTTCAAACGTAAAGCGCGTTCTGCAAATCGCGCACGAGTACGCTCATGAACGGATAGCGGTGGTCGGGTTCGCGCGCGAGGCACTTGAGAATAACATTTTCGAGCGCGGCAGGAATTTCGGGATTGTGTTCGCGCACAGGAACAGGACTGGAATTGTCCAGTTGCGCGGCGAGAATTTCACCGGGCGTTTCACCGGGAAACGGTTTATGGTTTGTCACGAGTTCGTAGGCGGTGACGCCGTAGGCAAAAATATCCGCACGCGAATCAATGGGTTTTCGCTGTAATTGCTCCGGCGCCATGTAGCCGGGCGTGCCGGGATTTTTCGACATTTTCAGCGGTTTTTCGGAAATAGGTTGCGCAAGATCAAAATCAATCAGCCGCACGCCACCATTGCGCGTCACCAGCACATTTTCCGGTTTGAAATCCAAGTGCATGAAGCCGCTTTCGTGGACGTGGCCCAAACCGACGGCCATATCAATCAAGATTTGCGCGACATTTTCCGTCAGCACCGGATCGTGCCGCGCGAAAAGTCCCTTCAAATTGTCCGCCTCGATGTAATCCATGAGCAAATAAAGCGTGCCGTCGGTTTTGCCGTGCTCAACGTAGCTGACAATGAAATCGCTTTGATTCAGTTTCGCAAGAGTTTCACAGCCGCGCAAAAAACGCCGCCGCGCCAGGAAATTAAGGCGTAACTCGCCTTTTAATTTTCGCAACGCATAAGGTTTTCCGCGACCGTCGGTGACGAACCAGATGTCCGCCATGCCTCCGCTGTTCAGTAATTCCTGCAGATAGAAACGTCCGAACCGTTCCTGCGGTACCGGGTCTGTCGTCGCTGCATCCTGAGGATGACTTGCCATTTCGTTCATTTGATAACATGCCGCGCCTGCGAGCACGAATAAAAGTTTTACCGCATCATTTTATAGACGGAATTGGATTGCATTTGGCGACAAAAAATTTATCGTCACTTCATGCGACCGTTTCGGGCGCTGGTCATCTATCTCGCCGTGGTTTTTGTCGGCGGTGCGTTGCTTGCGCCGTGGCTCTACTGGTTCGCGCAAAGTCGCGCACATTCGATTCACCAAATCACCAGCGCACCGTTTCATCGCTTCGTTGACCGCTCGCTGTTAATTCTCGCGCTGGCCGGGCTCTGGCCACTGCTGCGTTCACTCGGCGCAACTTCCTTGCGCGAAGTCGGGCTGATTCCACCTTATGGCCAGTTTAGAAAGTTTTCCGGCGGACTCCTGCTCGGATTTTTCTCGCTCGCGGTCGTGGCCGGAACAGCCATCGGCTTCGGCGACCGCCTCTTCGTCCAACATTTGACGGCGCACCAAATTGTCGGGACAATTGTTGGAGCGATTGGCACAGCCGCGATTGTTGCCACACTCGAAGAAATTCTGTTTCGCGGCGGAATTTTTGGTGGATTACGAAGAATGATTTACTGGCCGCTGGCGCTGCTTGTGAGTAGCGTGATTTACGCGTTCGCGCATTTCCTGCAACACACGGAACTCACCGGCGCGGTCGCCTGGAATTCCGGCCTTGTTTTGCTCCCACAAATGTTGCGCGGTTTTGCGGACTTTCGCGCACTTTTACCCGGCTTTTTCAATCTCACGCTCGTCGGTGTTCTGCTCGGTCTTGCGTATCAGCGCACGGGCAATCTTTATTTCTCCATCGGCCTGCACGCGGGCTGGATTTTCTGGTTGAAGACTTACGCCGCGTTCACCGCCGACGCGCCGCGCGCCGCGATTTGGTTTTGGGGCAGCGGCAAAATGATTGACGGCTGGCTCGCCTTTCTTGTGCTGGCTTTCACACTTTTCATTTTGAAGTTTTTGCCGATCGGTGAAAGATGCACGCCGTTCCAGATTCCACGATGAACTCTTTTGCCGCTCCCATTCAGAGCTGGTTCAACACCGGCCTCGGATTTTTTTATCCCGAAATCTGCCAGCTTTGTGGAAGCGAGCGCGCGGAAAGTCAGACCGGCTTTGTCTGCGTAAAATGCTGGCAGCAAGTCCGCTTTATCCGCCCACCGCTTTGCGAACGTTGTGGCCTGCCTTTCGAAGGCAGCCTCACGACGGCTTTTGAATGCACGAACTGCCGCGAAATGGAACTGCATTTCAGTTCTGCGCGTTCAGCCGTTGTTGCCAAAACTGTCGTGCTGGAAACAATCCACCGTTTCAAATATCAACGTGCGATCTGGTTTGAAAATTTTCTTGCCGATCTGTTTTTACGTGAAGCCGTTCCAGCGTTGCGTGGACAAAACTGGGATTTCATCGTGCCTGTTCCGCTATATCCGGTGAGACAACGTGAACGCGAATTCAATCAAGCCGAGCGGCTGGCCAGACATTTAAGCGCCGCCACGAAAATTCCGTTAATGAAAAAATTACTCCGGCGTGTTACACCAACACCGACCCAAACATTGCTGACGCGCGGACAGCGCGCGGCAAATATGCGCGGCGCGTTTGCAGTTCGCAAAAATACTGGTCTGAACGGCGAACGCGTGATTCTTGTGGACGATGTTTTCACGACCGGTGCAACGACAGGTGCGTGCGCTAAGGCGTTGCGAGCCGCCGGCGCGGGCGACGTTTGTGTCTGGACAGTTGCGCGCGGACTTTGAATACTATGTCTGTATGTCCACGACCTCCTTTACAAAGAAATCGCTCGGTCTCGACACGGTCGAACCAGCATTGACTCCGCCGCCAGTCAAAAGGGCGGAAACAAATTTCACCAAAAAAATCAAGCTCGGCGCGGGTAAATCAAAAAAACGCGACATTCCCGAAGGGCTATGGACAAAATGTCCGACTTGCGAAGCGATGATTTTTGACAAGGAACTGGATGAAAATTTGAAAGTTTGCTCCAAATGCAATCACCATTTCTCCATCGGCGCGCGCGAGCGCATTCATTCACTCGTCGAGACCTGCACGTTTGAGGAAATGGACGCGGAAATGACGAGCGTGGATATGCTGGGATTCAAAGGCGTGGCGACTTACGCTTCCAAACTCGAAGCTTATAAAAAAAACACGATGTTGAAAGACGCCGTTCTCACTGGCCTTTGCAAAATCGGCGAACAGCGCGTTGTGCTCGGCGTGATGGATTTTAATTTTCTCGGTGGCTCGATGGGTTCAGTCGTCGGCGAAAAATTAACGCGCTTGATTGAACGCGGAACAGAAAAGGAATTGCCCGTCATCATCATTTCCACCAGTGGCGGTGCACGGATGTATGAAGGGATGTTCAGCCTGATGCAGATGGCAAAAACTTCCGCCGCGCTCGCATATCACGCACAACGCAAATTGCCCTACATCAGTGTGCTCACGCATCCGACGACGGCGGGCGTGATGGCGAGTTACGCCAGCCTCGGCGATTTGATTCTGGCCGAGCCGGGCGCAATGATTGGTTTCGCCGGTCCGCGCGTCATCAAGGACACGACGCAAGCCGAATTGCCGCCAGGTTTTCAGACCGCCGAATTTTTGCTTGATCACGGACTCATTGACGCCATTGTGCCGCGCAATGAAATGAAACAGCAACTTATCGAGTATCTGGATTTTCTTACCTCGGGAAAGTAAGTTGCCGCTACATGAGTGACAATTGGTTCCGGTCCGCGGAGCCAAAGAGTAATTTGTACCATACGAAGCCAACGCAGACTGGAATAAGCAAGCGGTTGGGGGTCTTACGCGACCCAACGAGTACTTTAGTTATCACCGGTCTGGGCATCGTAGTTTCGTAAAGAAGTCATCTCCGCCCGTCATACCACAAGTGAGCCGTCTCACGGTCACGCAACGTGCGGCGTTGATTAAAAATCGCGCGCAGAAAGAATTGGATATGTTCCCGCTTTGAGTAAAGCCGCATTTTGCGTGCAGAAGTCGTGAGGGGATGCCGGTGCAAAATGACGATTCGTTTGCCGGTTTCTCGCGCTAGTTGCCGCAACCGCCTGCTCAATTCTAATTCTTCCGCCGCAAACAGTTCGTTGTTGAAGCCGCCGATTTTCCGGAACGTCGCAGCTTCACAAAAAATAAATGAACCGGCGAGCAGTTTGCAAATCCGGCTGGCACAATTCCAAAGTCCAGTGACGATTTCAGCGGGCAAATAATACTCGTCCAACTGGAGTGTGCAACCGCCTGCAAGGCATTTGCCGAAAACAATTTGATCCGCAACTTCTGAAAAAAGCTCCGCACCCGGACACGAATCTGCGTCCACGAAAATCAGCCAGTCGCCGGTTGCCGCCGCCGCGCCGGAATTTCGCGCACGTGCGATTTGATTGATTGACTCGAAGATCACGGTCGCACCCGCCGTGCGCGCAATTTCCGCAGTGCGGTCGGTGGAGTTGTTGTCGCAGACAATCAATTCGAATTCCCAACGGCGCTGAAGAAAAACTTTGGCCGCTAATTTAATTTGCGTGAGCGACTTATCGAGCAGGTGTTCTTCATTAAAAGCGGGGACAACAACTGAAATTTTCACTTTTGTAATTTACCTTAATTTCCCCTTAGTTTCAACGCGCGAAATTTAGCCGAATTTTCCGCGTGCTTTTTTCGCAAATGGCTTTTATTTGTAGGTATGACCATTTGGATTCTTACTTTGTTGTTGCTGGCATCAGGAGCCGGACTTGGACTTCGGCAGGGCGCGATTCGCGCGTCGTTTTCGTTTGCCGGCATTTTTTTCGCGGTGCTACTCGCCGTGCTGATCGGGAAATTTTTGAAACCGTTGCTTCCGCACGTCGGAATCCACAACCCAATATTGATCTGGGTGATTGCACCGATCGAGGCTTTTGTGCTGGTGTTGGTTTTGTTCAAAGTGGCGGGCTTTGTGGTTCACCGAAAAGTGAATGTCTATTACAAATACAAGGCGGGTGATTTACGGCTGGCGTTGTGGGAGCGGCTGAATTCCAGATTGGGCATATGCGTCGGCTTGCTGAATGGCGCGGCGTATCTCGTGCTGGTTTGCTTTGTGATTTACAACTTCAGTTATTGGACGGTGCAAGCGGCTTCCTCAGATAATGAAACCAAAACGACCCGATTCATCAACCGGTTGGGACATGATCTGGATGACACCGGCATGGCCAAGGTCGCGCACGCGGCGGCACCATTGCCGGCAAGTTTTTACAAAGTGGCTGATCTAGCGGGGTTGATTTTACAAAATCCGCAATTGGACGACCGACTGGGGCACTATCCAGCGTTTCTTTCATTGTTTGAACGCGATGATTTACAGCAACTCACACAGAACAGCGATTTTACCAGTGCTTTGAATGAACACGCGCCACTGGGACAACTGCTCAACGAGCCGGCAGTGAAAAATATTCTACAAGACAAAGATTTGATCAACCTAGTGTGGGGACTTTTGCAAAGCAACATGGACGACCTGACTATTTATCTCAAAACCGGCAAGTCGCCGAAATACGATCCAGAAAAAATCCTGGGCCGCTGGGATTTCAACGTCAGCGTGACTGTGGCCATGTTGCGGCAGTCGCGCCCGAACATTCCGGCAAGCGAAATGCGCGCCGCGCGCGCGTGGATGTCGCAGGCTTATGCGGACACTACTTTTGTCGCCGGAGGGGACGGCCAAGCGTTTCTGAAAAAATTACCGCAACTCAAAATGCAACGCGGCAAACTACCGACGACGGAAATCGCCACTTGGGAAGGTTCGTGGACGGCCAATAACACGAATTATGACTTGTCGCTCTCCAGCAACGGTGAAAACAAGTCCATGACCGCTGAGACCGACGGCACGCGGCTGACGTTGAAAAGCGACAAGAATTTGCTGGTGTTTGACCGGGAGGAGTAACGGCGACAGTTTTATTCAATTTCTGGTCAGGGATGCGCGGCCAAAACTTAGAATTGCAGGTCAAAAACGGCTTGATACTTGCTGTTTTGGAGGCGTATGTGCATTACGAATTTTTCCGCCGTCATGGTCGCCTTCTCAATGACCTGGCTGCCATTGAGTTGTTCCAAAAATTCAACCGCACAACTGCACAAAATCAGTCCCAACCCGGCTCAAGTGTCCAAGTCGGAAAACCTGAAAAACCTCGGCGAGCTTGCGTTGACAAATCATATTGAAACCTGTGTCAATCTTGGTGCAGGTAATAGCTGCACAATTACACCAACCTTACTCGACAACGAAAATCTGCAACTGGTCATGGCGCTTGAATCCAGGAAAAAGGACGGCCAAACGACGGGCTTGAGCGTCGTACAGGTCGTCACCCATTCTGGCCAATCTTTTGACATTGCTGTCGGAGATTTGGACATTGCCCTGACTCCAGAATTGGGAGCGGAGTAATTCGTAGAAAAGCTCCGGTTCGGAAGACGCGAAAAGGGTCGGCTTCAGCGCGGTTTAAGCCGACTACAACAAGCCGGACATACTGAAATTCCAACCTCTTCTGAAGTCGTCCTGAAGAATTCTCTGCAAAACTTACAAATTGCAAGTCGTCCCTTCGCCTGCTCGGCTTCTTCTTTTTTACGCTTAGCTGCTCGAATCATCTCCCCCTTCTTAGGTGATTCGGGTGCCTTATATATGATGAAACGACATACAACTGACCCGTGTGCTTGCTTGGGCGGGTCATCGTCCTCATAATGGTAATCATACCATCTTCCCGTAAACGCATTCGACCCCATCTTGAAGAACTGTACCACACCGAAAAGGTGATTTCAACCCCGAAGGAACGGTCAACTGGCGTTGGCTTCGGTGACTGGCCTCCTGCTACTCATGTTCTGATGTCAACGACTGAATCATCGCACCGACTTCGACGTCCTCATGTCCAGACTGGCTCAACGGGCAATTGTATGTGACGTGAATCATCTGCCGGCCAATTCGTAGCCACCACTTCGTCCAGAACGTGTCGTCCTCGCTGAATCGTGTGCGAAATCCGGTGAGCTGTCCAAGTGAAACTGCGGCGAGTGGAATTTCACCGGCAAACTCTCGCAAGTCATCATCCGTGACGACCTCATCCTTCCGATAACTGCTGACCTGAAATGCACTAACTCCCTGCGGATGACAGAACGTGGTGCAATCCTCGTCCTGCTGGTGTGACCAACCATCAGGAACTTCAAGCGACCAATCTATTGACTTGTAGCGCACGGTGGAGGCCAACGCCCAAAACTGAGCCACGCCGGATGCGATGTCAACCGCGAACGAGCGGCCAAACGGCGTTCGGGACGATTCGGGAAATCCGCTTGTGATTTTACCGGGTGCGGTTCAGATTTGCGGCATTTAATGTCTGAAACAATATGAAATGGTCGGGGCGGCGAGATTTGAACTCGCGACCTCTTGCACCCCAAGCAAGCGCGCTAGCCGGGCTACGCTACGCCCCGAACCATTGAATTGAAGGAGGGAATCTATCCCGACCGTGTCTGCTTTCCAATCACGAAAATTATTCTGCCGGACGTTTTTTTGAAATGACGTGGGTCGCGTGGCCGTAATAGGCGTCGGCACATTCCATCATTGTCTCGGACAACGTCGGATGCGCGTGGATGGTCAGGGCGATGTCCCCGGCGGTCGCACCCATTTCCATCGCCAGCACAGCTTCGGCAATCAATTCGCCTGCGCCCGCGCCACAAATGCCGACACCGAGAACGCGATCCGTCTCAGGATCAATAATCATTTTCGTCACGCCATCCGTGCGGTCGAATGTCAACGCGCGGCCGGAAGCCGACCATGGAAATTTTGCCGCTTCGTATTTCACGCCTTTTTCCTTCGCTTCAGCTTCGGTCAGGCCGCACCAGGCCAGCTCGGGATCGGTGAAGACGACAGCAGGTATCACACTTTCAAACGCGCTACTTTCGCCGGTGATGACTTCGACGGCGATGCGCGCTTCTTTGTGCGCCTTGTGCGCGAGCAAAATGCCGCCCGCAATGTCGCCGATGGCGTAAATGGCCGGGTCACTGGTCTGTTGCTGCGCGTTTACTTTGACAAAACCCTTTTCGTCGAGCGTGACCCTGGTGTTCTGCAAACCGAGGTCGGCACTATTTGGCACGCGACCGACAGCCACCAATACGCGGTCGTAAAGTTCCTCAATATTCCGCCCGTTGAATTCCATCGCCACTTTGATCTGCTTGCCGACAGTGGACATTTTGCTGACCTTGGCCTTGAGCCGGATTTCCTTGAACATTTTTTTTGCGTTCGCCACGACCGGCCGCGTCAAGTCCTGATCCGCACCGGCGAGAACGCTATCCATTGCCTCGACCAAAACAATTTTACTGCCGAGCGCGGCATACACCGTTCCCATTTCCATGCCGATGTAACCGCCGCCAACCACCAGCAGGTTTTCCGGAATGTCCTCAATTTCGAGCGCCTCGGTGGAAGTCATTACGCGTGGATTGCCGAGGTCAAACGCCTTCGGCATCGCGGCCACGGAACCGACGGCGAGAATCGCCTTTTCGTATTCCACGAACTGCTGCCCCTGCTCCGTCTCGACGCGCAATTTATTCGAATCTTCAAAATAAGCGCGGCCTTGAATCACCTGCACGCCGCGCATCTTCGCAAGCGTCGAAACACCGCCGCCCAACTTTTCCAAAATGGATTCTTTCCAGGTGCGGAGTTTTTCCAAATTAACCGTCGGTTCTGCGAACGTGATGCCGCGATGCGCTGATTCACGCGCGTTGACAATTTGGTGCGTTGCGTAAAGCAGCGCCTTCGACGGAATGCAACCGCGATTCAAGCACACACCGCCAAGCCGTTTCTCACGTTCGACCAGGATGACTTTTTTGCCCAAGTCCGCCGCATAAAACGCCGCTGCATAGCCGCCCGGTCCCGCACCAACGACGACAATTTGAGTTTTAATTACTTCCATGAAAATTAAATTTTGACCGCTTCTTCCTTAAAATCCTGCATCGCTGCGACCAAATCCACGATGAACCGTGCCGCCGCGCCGCCGTCAATCACGCGATGGTCGTAGGACAAACCCAGTGGCGTCATCATGCGGACTTCGACTTTGCCGTCGCGCACGACTGGCTTGAGCGCGCCCCGACCGAGGCCGAGAATCGCAACCTCCGGTTTGTTGACGATGGGCGTGAAATGTGCGCCGCCAATCGCGCCTTGATTTGAAATTGTGAACGTGCCGCCTTTCATTTCGTCGGTGGAAATTTTCCGGTCGCGCGCCTTCGCCGCAAGCTGTTCCAACTCCTTCGCGAGATCGAGTGTGGATTTTTTATCCACGTCGCGAATAACCGGCACAAGCAGTCCCTGTTCCGTGTCCACCGCGATGCCGATGTGAAAATACTCCTTGATGACAATTTCATTAGCCACTTCATCAAGACTCGAATTAAAAATCGGATGTTTCTTCAACGTTTCGGCAACCGCTTTGAGAACAAACGGCGTCAATGTCAACTTCACGCCCTTCGCTTCGTAAAGCGCCGTGAATTTTTTGCGAAGTTCGTTCACCCTCGTAAAATCGGCGTCATCAAATTGTGTGACGCGCGGGACGGAATTCCAGCTTTCCGCCATCCGTCGCGCGATGACTGCGCGTAATGGCGTAACAGGTTTTTTTACAACTGAACCCCATTGCGAAAAATCAATCTGCTCCGCAACGGGTTTCGCAGGCGCGGCTCCGCCGGATGATTTGGCTCTCTCCGCCGCTGCAACCATTCTTTGAATGTAACGCCGCACATCGGCCAAAATAATTCGCCCGCCCGCTTCACTGCCGCGCACTTTGGAAAGATTGATTCCGAGTTCGCGCGCAATTTTGCGAACCGAAGGCGACGCGGCCACCGCAACGTCTGAGGTTTCCTCTTCCGAAACTCCAACTGGTTCGTTCTCAACCTCTTCCGGTTCAGGCGCGGGTTTTGCCACTGGACGCTTCGCAATTGGGGCAGCGGCTGGCGCGGCAACTGCTTGGCTGTTCTCATTCAGTGAAATGAGCCTCTGACCAATACTGACGCGATCGCCTGCCTTCACATGAATTTTGGCGACGATACCGGCAGCCGTGGAGGGGATCGAGGCCACAGCCTTTTCGTTTTCCAATTCAAGAATAGCCTGATCCTTCGCGACCGTGTCGCCTTCTTTCACGAAGACATTAACCACAACGCCTGAATCCGCACCCTCACCCAGTTTGGGAAGTTTTACGTCCATAAATTAACAAATTAAAAGCTTGGCGAAAACCCCCGCCGCTTTCCAGAAATAAATTTCCAGCGAACGAATAGAAAATGACGGCCTGGAAAAAAGTTCACGGGAGAACTTTTCCGTTCAAACAAGCTGCGGCTGGATTTTTTCCGGATCAACGTCCAGGTCTTTGATCGCTTTGGCAACGAGTCCGCGTTCAACCAGACCTTTTTCCGCCAGCGCGAAAAGTGTGCCGATGACGGTTGACTCGGCGTCCACTTCGAAGAACCGGCGCAGGCGCGCGCGTGTGTCGCTGCGGCCAAACCCGTCCGTTCCGAGGGTCATCAAGCCGCCCGGAACCCACGGTGCGATTTGATCGGGCACGGTGCGAACATTGTCCGACACCGCCACGAATGCGCCCTGCTCCTTTGCCAGCAAATTCTCGACATAGGATTTTTTTTGCGGCTGCGTCGGGTGCAGCATATTCCAGCGCTGACAACGCAGCGCATCGGTGCGAAGCAGCTTGTAGCTCGTCGCGCTCCAAACGTCGGCGGAAACGTCGTAGCGTTCGGCCAGAATTTCCTGCGCTCTTAACGCCGATTGAATGATCGGCCCGCTGCCAAGAATGTGCGCCCTGATTTTTTTACCTTCCGCGCCGGATTTGAATTTATACAGCCCTTTCAAAATACCGTCTTCAACGCCCGCAGGCATTGGCGGCATGGCGTGATTTTCGTTATAGAGCGAGAGGTAATAAAAAATATCCTCACCTTCGACATACATCCGGCGCAAACCATCGGCGACGATGACCGCAAGTTCGTAACCGAACGCCGGGTCGTAGGGCAGGCAAGTCGGAATCGTGCCTGCGTGGAGTAGACTGTGGCCATCCTGATGTTGCAAACCTTCACCGTTCAAAGTTGTTCGACCGGCGGTTGCGCCGAGTAAAAAACCTTTCGCACGGATGTCGCCGGCAAGCCAGAACAAATCGCCGACACGCTGCGGGCCGAACATCGAATAGTAAATGTAAAATGGAATCATCGGCACACCGTGCGTCGCGTAACTCGTGCCCGCCGCGATGAACGACGCCATGGAACCGGCCTCGGTGATTCCTTCTTCGAGAATTTGTCCGTCTTTCGCTTCGTGATAAAACGACAGGGTATTGCTGTCCACCGGCTCATAAAGTTGTCCTTTAGGTGAATAAATTCCGATTTCACGAAACAACGTATCAAGGCCGAACGTGCGCGCCTCGTCGGGAATGATTGGCACGATGTTTTTACTGATGCCTTTGTGCTGGAGCATGAGGCTCAACAATCGACCGAAAGCCATCGTTGTTGAAATTTCCCTCGTCGAGCCTCTGATCAGTTCGGCAAAGTAATCAAATTTGGGCGCGTCGAGCGTCGCCGGCTTGACAATGCGCGCGGGCAAAAATCCGCCGAGCGCCTTGCGCCGTTCAAGCAGATACCTGGTTTCCACGCTGTCAGCGGGCGGACGATAAAACGGCGTCTCCGCAATCACGTCGTCCGAAATGGGAATCTCAAAGCGCTCGCGGAATTCGCGAAGCTCCTTTTCGTTCATCTTCTTCTGCTGGTGCGAAATGTTTTTGCCTTCGCCAGCCTCGCCGAGACCGTAGCCTTTTACCGTCTTGGCAAGAATCACCGTCGGCCGGCCTTTGTGTTCCATGGCGGCCTTGTAGGCGGTATAAACTTTCTTGGTGTCATGACCTCCACGCAGCAATTTGTGAATCTGCTCGTCCGTGAGATGGTTCACAGTCTCAAGCAGCTCCGGATATTTCCCGAAAAAATGTTTACGCGTATAGCTGCCCGGCTCGACGCAATATTTTTGGAAATCGCCGTCCACACATTCGTCCATGCGCTTGAGCAAAAGACCGCCCTGGTCACGCGCGAACAAATCGTCCCAATCGCTGCCCCAAATAACTTTGATGACGTTCCAGCCCGCGCCACGGAAAAGCCCTTCAAGCTCCTGAATAATTTTTCCATTGCCACGCACCGGGCCGTCGAGCCGTTGCAAATTGCAATTAATGACCCAAATCAGATTGTTGAGGTTTTCGCGCGCCCCGAGCGTGATTGCGCCGAGCGTGTCCACTTCATCGCACTCGCCGTCGCCAAGAAATGCCCAGACTTTCGGTTCATCCTTCCAATTCACCAAATTACGCGCCTGCAAATAACGATTAAACCGTGCCTGATAAAGTGACATGATCGGGCCAAGACCCATCGAAACGGTCGGGAATTGCCAGAAATCCGGCATCAAATACGGATGCGGATACGACGACAGTCCGCCGCCCTCGGCCAGTTCCTGCCGGAAATTTTGCAAATGCCGTTCGTCCAGCCGGCCTTCGAGAAACGCGCGCGCATACATTCCCGGCGCGGCGTGACCTTGAAAATAAATGATGTCGCCGGAAAAATTTTCAGTCGCGCCGCGAAAAAAATGATTGAAACCGATTTCGTATAATGTCGCCGCCGAGGCATAGGTTGAAATATGCCCGCCGACATTTGTGGTCGAATTTGCCTTCACCACCATCGCCATCGCGTTCCAACGCATCAGACTCTTAATGCGCCGCTCCACCCGCCAATCGCCCGGATACGGCGGCTGATTTTCCGGCGGAATCGTATTGACGTAAGGTGTGGTCAGAGCCGCCGCCGGCTGCGGCGTGACGCGCAACTGGCCGGCCAATTTTTCGAGTAATTGCGCCGTGCGCTCCGGCCCCTGGCTTTCCAGCGCCGATTCAAAAACTGATTGCAGGGATTTGCCCCATTTGTCGCCGTTGCTACTACCGGCAGGCGAAGCGGATCGCGGATCGTAAATTTCTTTTGTCTCAACTTTCACTGTGTTACTCACTTGTTTCTGGCACGCACAAGACGCGCAGACAATAGAACCCAACTTAACCGCCAACGCCAGCGAAATCCGAAATGAAACATTTCGACCTCACACTCCCTTCGCCCGCAGAAAATCTCGCGTGCGACGAAGCATTACTCAATTGGTGTGAAGATGGCGGCGGTGAAGAAATCATTCGCTTTTGGGAATTGGCGGAAACTTTTGTCGTCGTCGGCTACGCGAACCGGGTTGCGACGGAAGTGAATGTTGCGGCGTGCAAAGCACGGGGCATTCCAATTCTGCGACGTTGCTCCGGCGGCGGGACTGTTTTGCAAGGCGCAGGCTGTCTCAACTACACGCTCGTTTTGCGAATCGCTGAAAATTCCCTGCTCGCCGGCATTTCCAGCGCAAACCAATTTATCATGGAACGCAATCGCGCGGCGATTGAATCTTTGTATAAAACCCTCAACCCTCAACTCTCAACCTTCGATTTGACGGTCTGCGGCCATACCGACCTTGCGATTGGTGGCCGTAAATTCTCCGGCAATTCGCAGCGCCGTAAAAAAAACTTTCTCCTGTTTCATGGCACTTTTCTTCTGAACTTAGACTTTGCGCTTGTGAACGAGTTTCTAGAAATACCGTCAAAGCAGCCCGATTATCGCAGGAACCGGAGTCACAACGAGTTTCTGACGAATTTGAAAATGCCGGCGGATAAAGTGAAAGGCGTGCTTGCCGCTGCCTGGAATGCCGATGAGCCGTTGACAAATCCTCCGCTGGAAGAAATTCCAAAGCTCACCGCGCAAAAGTATTTGACGCGCGATTGGAACTTCAAATTTTAGCTTTGGGAGGGTCAGGGTATTGCCGACCCTCATTCGGGGACGGAGACATACCCTCCCTCCGATCCATTTTCCCGCTTCCTTTATTATTTTACCTTCGCGCCACTGCGTAAGATTCAAAGCCGCTTCGCCAGTTCCGCCTGACTCTTTGCGAAGATTTCCTTGTGCAGCGAATTTCCATGCGCGTCAATCGTTACGACCGCCGGAAAATTTTCCACTTCAAATTCCCAGATCGCCTCCGGCGCGCCGAATTTTTCCATCATATAAACATTGCGCACCTTTTTGATGCACTCAGCCAGCACCTGCGCCGCGCCGCCGACCGCGTGCAGGTAAACGCAGCCGTATTCCTTGCACGCTGCCAGCGTGCGGTCGCCCATGCCGCCCTTGCCAATGACGCCGCGGATGCCAAAATCGCGGATGATTTGCGCCTGATACGGCTCTTCGCGGATGGAAGTAGTCGGGCCGGCGGCCGTGGCCTTCCAATTCCCCTGCTCATCCTTCATCACGACCGGGCCGCAATGATAAAGAATCCCGTCGCGTAATTTTACTTCCGGCGGCAACACTCCGCCCTCGTGCAAGTACTTGTGAACCGCGTCGCGCCCGGTGAACACGACACCGGAAATCAAAACCTCGTCACCGACTTTCAACGCCCGGATTTTTTCCCCGGAAAATGGAAAGCTTAATTTCGTCATGACTCGTCGGGCGATTGTCCGCTCCATTTCACAAAAAAGAAATTAAAAAGTCCATTTCGCGCGCGGTTGCACGTCCGCCGCTGACTTGAACCATTATCCGCAGACAATCTGGATTCAGGCGCGCAAGAGCGGGTCAGGCAGCGGCATTGCAGCGACGCTGCCGGAGGGCTGCATCTCTATTGCAGCGGTGCTGCGGCGGAGTGTTTTGCCGGACAACCAACACTGTTCAGTTGCTTTTAGGTGTGCCATTTTGGCACTGTCTGGTGGTCCGCTGACAAAAAAATGGTTGGATTAGGTCGGATTAGGTCGGATTAGGTTGGATTCAGTCGGATTTGATTACCTTGACTTAGCTTGACTTTTTTTTGGTCGGACTTTGCCGGACTTAGTCGGACTTCTTTCATTTTTCAAATGGGTTCGTTTGGCAAAAATGCCTTTGCGACGACCCGCCTGCCCACCCACAAGCAGGGCATGGCTGATTTTCAAAGAACATTCAGAGCATTTCCATCATTTCTGTCAATGCTCTAATCCCCGTTTAACGGGCAATTAACATCTCATCATGTTTCGCCATTTTGCCTGCAACTCCGTTGTATCACAATTCAAAACCTGACGCAAGCAGAGTCTGTCAGTCGTTGGCGAAAACGCCATGCTATTGGTTGCCTCATTTGTGCTATGGTTGGCGTGTTGAGTTCACTTATTCGCAATCAAAAATCCAGTTTAAGTCCGACAGTCTGGCTATGCTACGACACTTATGACTTCACTGAATAGTGGTGCTCAGCGTGACGCTTACGTAAGGATTTCGGGGCGTGCGTGTGAAATGATGGGGTTACAGTGATTGTTTGATATGACATAAAAAGCATAAACCGAACCTGCGATTCCGTTCGCAGTAGCCTACCGGCACTGGCGCGACTGGCAACGGTCGGGTCGGAAGCTGCCGGGACAAAATCCTGACATCCTTGGGATGCGGAAAACGCCGTGAGGTGGTTGCCGAGACTGCGAGCATCAATGCGGTCTGAAGGACAGGCTGGATGAAATGCCCAATACAAGTGAACTGCCATGAGCATCGTCAAACCCAACGAGCCAAAGATGCTGACAGGCTCCGGCCAAAAGGCACGCAGTCGGGTGTTCTGCTGCACGCATGGAACACACGGACATTCCAGACTGCCGGTGTGGAAGGCAGGGGCTAATTCATTCGTGTCACTGGAACTCAACATTGCAAACCCGACATCCCGCCTTCGAGTGGAGGCAGGCGCGTCCGCAAGGAACGCTGACGGGATGGCGGGCAGAGGATGCTGGAAAAAGCGAAGGCCGTTCCGTAATGGAGCGGATAGGGACTGCAACATCGTCCCACCGTGCAAACGGGCAGACTTCCAGCGGGTCGTTCGTGACGAGAAAACTCGCAGAACCTGTGCGGGAGGAAACGGCAAATGAACGCGGATAAAACTGCGTGTGCATCCTCCGGCCAAGCGGCATCATGGGACCAGATTGACTGGACTCACTGTGAACGCAGCGTCAGCAGACTGCAAGCGCGTATCGTCAAGGCCATTCAGGAAAAGCGTTGGGGCAAGGTGAAAGCCTTGCAACGGCTGCTGACCTGCTCGTTCTCCGGCAAAGCCTTGGCCGTGAAACGGGTGACGGACAATCAAGGCAAACACACGTCCGGGGTGGACGGAGCAATCTGGCGAACCCCGGCGTCGAAGCACAAAGCCATCGGCACACTGCGGCGGCGCGGTTATCAACCGCAACCGCTGCGGCGTGTCCACATTCCGAAAGCCAACGGTAAGTTGAGGCCGCTGGGTATTCCGACGATGCGAGACCGCGCTATGCAAGCATTGCACTTGCAGGCGTTGTCGCCGGTCGCGGAAACGACGGCGGACAAAAACTCCTATGGCTTTCGTTCTGGCCGAGGCACGGCTGACGCCATCGGGCAAAGCTTCCTCATGCTGTCCCGCAAGGACAGTGCGACGTGGGTGCTGGAGGGTGACATTCGCGGATGTTTTGACAACATCAGTCACGAATGGCTGCTCGCCCATGTTCCCACGGACAAGGAAGTGCTGCACAAATGGCTCAAGGCGGGCTTCATGGAAAATCGAACCCTGTTTCCCACCGAGGCAGGCACACCACAGGGCGGGATTATCTCGCCCACACTGGCCAACCTGACTTTGGACGGACTGGAACCACTCCTGAAACAACACTTCCCTCGGAAGTATGCGGACGGAAAAACCATCTGCCCAAAGATACATCTCATTCGCTATGCGGATGACTTCATCATCACCGGCACGACCAAGGACGTGCTGGAAAATGAAGTCAGGCCACTGGTCGAGCAGTTCCTGCGCGACCGGGGCTTGCAGCTCTCGCCAGAGAAAACCTGCGTCACGCACATCGAGCAAGGGTTCGACTTCCTCGGACAAAACCTCCGCAAGTTTGACGGCAAGCTGATTATCCAGCCTGCCCAGAAGAACACGCACGTGTTTCTGGACAAGGTGCGGGAGCTGATTCGTCAAAATCGCGGAACCAGCCAGACCGACTTGATACGTCAACTTAATCCGGTCATTCGTGGCTGGGTGAACTACCACCGTCACATCGTGGCGTGGCAGACGTTCAAGCGGGTGGAATGGGTTTTGTGGCAGGCACTCTGGCAATGGGCCAAACGCAGACACCGTGGCAAGTCGCTCCACTGGATCGCCAGCAGATACTGGCATCGGCAGGGACGGCGTGCCTGGCAGTTTGCGGCGGACACAGGCGAACGGACGCCGGCGGGGAAACCCGTTTGGCTGCGGTTGGTGAACCCGACCGAAACCAAAATCCGGCGGCACGTCAAGGTCAGGGCGGATGCAAATCCGTTCGACCCGCACTGGCACGACTATTTTGAAGACCGTGCGTTCTTCAGAAAGTTTGGCATTCATCGTCAGGAGGCGGGATTGAAACCGTCAAGTGAACCGGCTCCGCGATAGCGGGGCTTCGTAGCGGCTTGAGCCGGATGAAGGGAAACTTTCATGTCCGGTTCTTAGGGGAGGGAGCGGCGGCAACGCCGCTTCCTTACCCGACC
>JBEKBA010000038.1:0-23427 GCA_050015635.1 Verrucomicrobiota bacterium | reverse complement strand
CCAGTCCGCCGAGCGTTGAAGCGACCGCATTGCAGCCGCCTTCGATGGCCAGCTTCACGATGTTTTCGGGATCAAAGTATTCCGGGTTCGGCGCAAAGCTCGCGCCCGCTGAATGCTCGATGCCCTGATCCACCGGCAAAATGGACAGGTAACCGGTGCCCGCCAGACGACCGTGGTTGAAAAGCGTTTGCAAGCTGCCGAGAACTCGCGCACTGCGATCCGTTTCGGCATAAACGCGGCTGACGAAATCCGGTCCGGGTAAATGAAGTTTTTCGCGCGGGACGGTTTTGCACTGATGTTCGAGCAGGCTTTTGGCGCTGTCGTCCAACAATTTTTCAATTTCTGTATTCATGGTTGTGCTTATTCAAAGCGAGTTGTGACAGTAATCAAATTTGCAGCGCGTCAAGTCAAGGTCTTCCTGCCGGAATATTATGAATCATGTCAAAACACTTCCCCTTTAGTCCGGCGGCTTCCCGCACTTGTTAGGCGATGCGCGCGAGCGTTTTCAACGGTAAATGTCCACAGTTTGAATGTGCCGTTGGCCGTGTGGCCGAATAAATCTGGACGTGCGGGATTTACGCGCCCGCCTGTTTCAAATCATTCAGTCGTTGCGCGTATTGCTCGATTTCTTCGGCGGATGGCTCTTCATGATTCACCAGCGGAAAAAGACTTTGTATAATCACCGGTCGAGGACGGGCACGCCGGTCTTTTTGCGGACGAAACTCATGGTGCCGTTTGTCCAGTCCACGTCCTCTCCCTTCAATTTCGCAGTATCGCCCTGGCTCGCACCCAACTGCATCATTTCTTTGATGGCAAGAGCGGGCCAAGCACTTTGGCAAAGATATCGGCCTGGCGCATGAAGCCTAAATCCGTGGGATGCGAACCGTCCACGCTGGCTTCACCATCGTCGCCCAACAGGTGTTCACCGGGAATGTAATAAAGCTCCTTGACCCCGGATTTTTTCAATCGTTCATACGCTGCTTTCAATTCAGCACGGTCTTTCAGGTGGTAGTATTCCATGCGGCCGGAGACGAGAAAGGCGTCCTGCATGGTGCGGTCTTCCACCAGCACAATGGGCGTGTCCGGATGCGCTGCGCGGAGTTTGCGGACGAAAGGCTCGACGCGTGCCTTGATCTCATCGGCGACCATGTTGGGCAGGCAATCCAGGACGTAAACCGACGGATCAAGTTCCGCCAGCAGATCGGCCATTTCCGGCTCCATTTTGCCCTGGCCGGAAAAACCAAGGTTAATAGTCGGCCAGTTGAATCGCCTTCCAAGGATCGCGCTATGCACCATGCCGGGGCGCGAAGCGGACAATCCCTGTAAAATGGAAGTGCCGTAAAAAACGATCGGCTTGCGCACGCCCGGTCCCCATGGGCCGGCCTTTTCAATGGTCGCACCCGGAGGGACTCCAAGTTCGACAAATTTCGTTCCATTGTAGAGCGGCAGATAGAGGAGGTATTCGCGTTTCCCGGGCAGAAGATTTTCCACGAGGATCACTTCGTTGGTTTGCGCGGTGGGCTGACCAACGGCAAGCCAATGCCAGCCCTTTCCGGTTTTTACGTAAAGGTCCAGCCCGCTTTTGCCGATTGCCGTCATGTTGGGCAGATACAGCCACGGATCGGTAAGCGCCCAACGCGCACGAATAGTCGTCGCATCGGTGACAAAGCGGACGCTCATGCCGGCGGAGTTGTGACTCAGTTCCCAAACCGGCTGGCGCACGAGACCTTCCGCCTTCGCAGGCAGGCGGTCGTAAAATGCCTTGGTATGGTTCCAACCACGGCCTTCAACACCGAATTGCCGGATGTCAAACCAAGACGGGCTGTTGTTGGTGTTGGACAGACCGGGCGCGGGTTGCGCGGCGGCGAACATCAAGGGGAACAAGGTGAATGAGGTGGTTAACATGGGGATCAAGAACTTGAGTTGCACGGCAATCAGTGGCTGGTTTGAAACTGTTGGAGCAGTGTATAGGTATTGGCGGAAATGGCTTGTCCCCAATTTTCGCTACTTTGTTTTGAGGCCGGCTGGGTTAAGTTTTATCACCCAAAAGTTCAAACGAACATTTATTAATGATATGAAAATGTTTTCCGGCTCCGCCCGGGTTGCCGGGTGCCAGCCGGGGCAGCCGGGAGTTTTTGGAATTTTGCCACGCATGGATCTTCGCACGCGACCGATGACCGACTTTGCGGCGACCGGTTCCAGCGACGGCATCGGCTGGGGACTTTGCAAAAACATTGAGTGTCCCGAGATCGGCAAAGAAGCAATCATTGACCCGTGATTTTACCACACATTCAAAGAATGCAAAAATGGTCTTGGTCCGGTGCCGATCAAAACCAGGCAGGGTTGGTTGTATCTGGCGCACGGCCTGCGCAATACCGCAGCCGGTTTGCGTTACGTACTGTATTTATTCCTGACCGACCTCAATAATCCGAGCCGGCGGCTCAAGTCACCGGGAGGTTACTTTATGGCTCCGGAAAGCGAAGAACGCGTGGGCGATGTATCCAATGTTCTTTTTGCCAACGGCTGGGTTGCTCGCAAAAACGGCGACGAGTTCATTTATTATGCTTCCTCGGACACCCGCACCCATGTCGCCACCAGCACAGTGGACAGGCTTTTGGATTATGTCACGAATACACCCGAAGACGGAATGCGTTCAAAAATCTGCGTCGAACAACGATGTCGCCGGATAGACAAAAACAAACCCATCAAATCACCGCCGCGGTAAGATTCAAGGCTGCCAGACAGCGCGCCAGAATTGTTGGGAGGTGCCGGGCGAAAGCATGTTGGTAATGCTCAAGACACCCCCGGCCAGCATGTTCGTCGAGACCGTAGTCCAATTGATAAGGTCTGGGGACGTTTGAATCACATAAGGAACCCCCGCATCAGAAACCCCCGCTTGACCCTGAACCAGAAGCACAAACTGGCCATCGGAAGTTAATGACGACTCCAACTGCGGCGCAGCGGGCGCAAAGGTGAACAGCGTCAAAGATAACGCCGGAAAAGAATAGGTGAAGTTTGTCCCGGCGGTCGGGAAATTCGTTGTCGCAATGCCTTGCAATGAGAGGCTCTCGTTGTTTTCCGCCGCCTGATCCTGCGGAATGCCGTAGGATTGAATGGTCGCATTTGTCCAGGGAACAAAATTGGTCAAGGCAATCTGGGCATTGAAATTGGTGGTGGTGTCTTTGTTGATGACCAACAGGGTCAGCGCGCCGTTGGTGCGGTAAACGGCATAGGCGGAAAGCAACAGGTAATCACTCGTGGCATTGAGCACGGAATCGCCCGGACGCGCAAAATATTGCAGCAATTCCTCGGCGTAAAATGTGGGGTAGGGACTGTCCGAGGTGTTCAGAATTCCAAAATCGCCATTGGGCCGCCAGCCGTAGAGCGTAGGATCAAAACTGCCGGTGGTATCCGCACCGTTATGCAAATCCCACCAAAGGTAGGAATTAAACGGGGTTTGCATCAGTTGGCACGTGCTGTCGGCCAGATAGAGCGCGTTGACAACGCTGGTGGATTGCCTGCCCTCCGCGCCGGAATCGGCGTTGTTTTCGGTCACGCATAGCTCGATATTCGAGCCTCCGGAACCGATATAATCGGTAATCATCGCTTGCAGGCTGGTGGCGGCCTGCGCCCAGCCACCGTACGTCGTCGGGCTGGCCTCCGGATCTGCGGATTGCAACAAAAGCGGATCGCTGTCCGCACAATTGGAGGAATTGGCGCTGCTGGAGGCAAAATAATAATGATAAATCAAAAAATCCGGCGTGATGCCGAGTTTTTGAAGCGTGCTCAGCATCACGGGGGTCCAGCCATAATGGATGTTTCCCGTGACCATGTTGGTGGCCGCATGGTTTTTATTGTTAATGTAATTGTCTTCACCGGGGACTACGACCGCTCCTATTTCGATGTTGGGATCTGCGGCCTTCATCGCCTGGTAATAAGTCGCGAAACGTTGGGCATAGGTCCAGGGATCATGTGCCTTGTAAGGCGCGGTGGTATTACTGTCCGTTTCCCAGGAACCATAACATTCGTTGCCGACCTCCCAGTATTGGAAACCGTAATTATTGGTCACATTGGCGGCGAGTACCCAGGCGGCGGCCTCATTGCTCGTTCCGGTGCCATAATTGACCGTGATGAAAACCTGCGCCCCGATGTTGGTGGCGACATTGCCAAATTGGGTATAAGTTGTGTTTTGGGTGGAATTGCCGGCTTTGTTTGACGCCCAATTGTATGTGTCGGCGGTTGAGCCGCCTGGAAAACGCAGCGCCTGGACACCGGCTTGTTGAAGCAGGCTGATGGTATTGGCCGTGTCAAGATTGCCATCCCAGGTGGCGGTATTTACTCCAAATTGGCGCGCGTCAACCAGACGCACAACTTGTGTCGCGTCCACCCCCAGATTAACGATGGCGGGCGCCGGCACCGCGTTGAATTGAATGTTGTCCACGTAAAAAACCGGCTGGCTGCTGCTGAGGGTGCTTTGAATCGAGATGCCGGAGCAATTGGTTGCGTTGGCCACGCCCAAGGCCGAAAGTGGAATGGTGACCTGCTGCCAGGTGTTAGCCGCCAGGGAAGCCAGCGGCGAATCCGCCACTACGGTGTTGGTGACAACTGTGCCGGCGACTTGCAACTGCTGGCCACCACTCGACCCGCCATTGATCCAGAAGGTGAGGTTGCTATAGAGCGTCGCGTTAAACCCGGCCGGAAATTGAAGAGCCAGGGCACCATAACTACTGGTGAACTGGACACTGATCGAATTAGTATCTCCGGGATATACCGTCGAAGTGTTGTTAAAACTGCGGGTCGCGCTAAAACTCCAATCTTGAAAACCGTTGACAAGATTATTCGTGTACAGGGGCAAATTGGCCTGTCCCACGACGGTTTGAACTGTTGTCAGTAAAACTGTGGAAAAAGCCAGTAAAAGGACAGCTCGGATTTTCATATCAATGAAGGTCATTTTTTCTGACTGATTTTTAAACCAAGGTTCAAGACTGGTTAAGCGGGTTATTTTTGAAATCTTTTAAGAGCAACTGGCGAAAAGCTGTCTGCCCATGATTAATTCCGCGGCGCAGAGGTGACGGATGCCAAATAGAAGCAATCCTGATCGTCAGGCGTCTGTATGAGTGGTTTTGTGCCTCCACCGCCAGGAGTAATTACTCCCTGCGGGGTGTATGTGCGGGAATCCCTCCATTTGTGAATTATTGAGTGACCATCGGCAAAAGCCATACCACCCTCACCACCATGCAAACCGGAAGGCCAATCAATGAGATAGGTATTACCAGGGGTCGCAACCGCTGACGCGGCCAATGATCCATCGTTGATGGAATATGGATTCTCATCAATCATCACCCAGGTATCAGAGGGTCCCGGCGCTGTGAACGACCCCAATTTTCCATAGGTCATCCACGCTGTCTGGCCGGTCTGGTAGCTGGCGCCGGGCAGCCATCCGCCTGCGACCGCCGCCCCGACGGGGCCAGTGCCATTCCCGCCTGCATAGGTGGTGGAAGTACTCCACAACGTGCCAACGGCCGAATTCATTGAATAGCTGCGCGCATGGACCGTATGTGCTTTTGGGTCAATATAATTGTCGGCGGGACAATGATAAATCGGGGCGCTGGGCAGGTAGGTGGAAATCAGCGAATTGGCACATAACATCTCAACGGTACCATTTTGTAAAGCAGCGTCAACAGGTTCATACATGGTGCCGACCACCCAGTTCTTCATATCATTTTGTTTAGTGCCAGCTGTCCAGTAAGCAGTTTCGTAAGGATAATCATTGGGTGGCAGAACATCATTATTATCATCGGCATACATGTGCCAGGCAAGCATAATTTGCTTGGTGTTGTTCATACAGCTTACGCTTTGCGCCCGCTGTTTGGCTTTTGACAGCGCTGGCAGAAGCATGGCCGCCAGAATTGCAATAATCGCAATTACCACCAACAATTCAATCAGCGTAAAACCGCGACTTCGGCAACCATTATTCCCATTTTTATAATAAAAATTCACTTTGACTTTATTTATAGCTATAATTAAAATTGTAAAAATATCTTAATTCAAACGGGCGCCAAAATAACTGGCGCCCGTTACTTTTATTCACAAACTGTTGCCAGCATTAATTACCAATGGTGATAGTCGAACTGGTGTTTGATGTAATGTTGGTGTTTGTAAGGTCAGTGGCTGTGATGGTATAGCTACCCGTAGCTTCAAAATCAATGGTTTGTTGCAAAGTTCCATTTTCTATTGGCGCGTTATTTGGGTCTATGATGTTTTCGGATGAACCGGTGATTTGTATGTCATCACCCGAGGTATTGACTATGTTCCAATGGTCATCACACTCATTGACAGTCGCGTTTACCAAACCACCGGTCCCGCTCAGACTTTGCTCTGTGGGCGTTCCGACTTTACCACTGACAGTATTCGGCGCGTTGGTCTCACCCGGCCACAAGACTTGCAATTGCGTTGGGGTAAATTGAGTGAGGCGGAAGAACCCTTGCTTGCCCGCAGGCAAACTGGCCTGGGGAATCAAAGTTCTTTCTCCCGGGGTCAGCAAATCGCTTGGTAACGAGAGCGTGGAATATGAAGCTGAATTTGCCAGATTCGTCCCTACCTGCAAATCATATCCTACAGCCGGAACAGTCCAATTTACCGAGTAAGGGGTATTCGTCGGCACAAACCAAATGCTACCCGGAGTCAGGGCATTAACTGCCCATGTATTGGTGGTATCCAGTCCTGAATCATCAAGAAAATTATCCGTCGTGGGATATTCTGAACTCAATGCACCCGATCCTGTAATTGCTATTTGAGAAATTACAACTGATTCACCAACAACATAGTTGGAATCAATAGACGGATTAATGCCAAAATTAACCGTGATCGGATCCGCCAGCTTGCTCGAAACACTCGGGTCAAGGGTGAAGGGGTATGAAACCGCACCTGGCGCAATAATTGTACCGGCCGTGGCGCTTGTAAACTGCAACTGCCAGTTGCCCACCAACGTTGCATTGGTAATTGTAACCGCGTTCGAGATCGTGCCGGAATTGGGAAGGTTGGTTTTCCATGTAATCGAGGCTATGCCAGAAACCGGGGAAGTATTCGTTAGCGGCGATATCTCTAAAATCATGACATTGGGTTGATTATAATCCGGCGCACTCGCGCTGCCGGCGCCGGAAGTCTGATAAAAGAAAACATGATAATTTAAATCAGGCGCATTGTACTGGCTGATATCAAATGAGTATGTAACCGGGTTGCCCACCGACGCAGTATCCGCCCATTGGTAGTTGTTACCACTGATCGTGGCAATATTTTGCCGATCAAACTGACTGGAAATCGACCCTTCCACAAAATTCAAGCCCTGTGGTGGTTTATACATGATGCTATTGGTCGGCGGCGGCGGCGGTGTTCCGTTATAAGTCATCACGAGGTTGCCAATCCAGAATGTAAAGGTGTTTGTGGGATAGCCGCTATAATTAGGATAGTCAAAGCCAATACCTGCAATATCACCAACATTGGCTATCGTATGATCTACTGGAACGGAAAAATGCGTCCAGGTATTGGATGCACTAGCCGGTATGGTCACAGTACCAGCACCAAATCCCTCATAAGCCCAACCACCACTACCGTTATAGTATACTCCGCCCACACTTAGAGTGCCATAATTACCCGATGAATTCGGAGCTATCTGGTTTGTCCCCACATAGACATCAAAGCTGAGCGTGCTATAGTTAATCAGGTTAGCCGTCACCGTGCCATCGTAACCATATCCATTGTCAAATGTTCCAAAGAAAAGATTTTGAGTTCCAGCAGCAGTGAACGGGTTGAAAATCTCCATAGACCCGGCACCGGCACCACCCAGCGGGTCTGGCGTGTTAACATCATTCGTGACGGGTATGCCACCTCCGGGTGTATTATACCAATAAATCCACGAACCAACACTGCCGCTTCCGGCAAAAGGGGAGGAGTTTGCGCCTACAGCAAAGTTGTTGACGTAGGTAGCTGAATCGCTGAAGGGTGGCGTTTGTGCCGTGGCGTTAAAGGCACCAAGCAATGCCACCGTGCCTATCATGGTAAACAACAGGTGAGAAGAGATGGTTTTTGTCATAATTTGGGCTAATTGGTTGTTTTTAAATTTAAACGAACCTGCAAAATCTGTCATGTCCCCACTTTAGGGGACAAGACACAACGGGTTTGTAACTTCACCGATGCAGAAATATGAAAAAGGCCAATAAATGAGGCGTGGAATTCCAATCTCACTTCATGTGAGAAAAGCCAGGTTAATGGGTGAAAATTTAAGTCATCATCGTAATTTGTTCAATCAACCACATTTTTCTTTCGTGCCGCACTGCATTTATGTGCTTTATTCGCTTATCTTCGTCAGTTGACGTAGGATAATAAAGTTTGTGATGGAGCGCCGGTATTTTTTAAAAAACCGGCGGCAAACGCCATAACTACTGGTTGCCTCATTTTTTATGGACCGCTACCGCTGATTCTGCTGCAATAATAGACATGCTGACTCCACGCCCAGGGAGCAGGCCTTTTCAAGCAACGCAACCGCCTTCTGCTCGTCCTGGGGCACACCATCCCCGTTGTGATACATCCGGGCCAGATACAGGCAGCTTATGCCATCCTGCGCGTCAGCCGCTTTTTGTAACCAGAGTGCGGCTGCGGCATGATCGGGTGGACCGCCTTCGCCCGCGAGTTGCATCCGTGCCAGGTTTTTCCACGCCGCCAATTCTCCCAGCACCGCGCCTTTTTCGTAGAATTGCCGCGCTTTGGCCTTGTCCAAAGGGCGTCCGCGTCCGGTGTCGTAGGCGTATCCGACAAGGAAACAAATCCGCCCGTTGTTCGACACAGCGCCGGATTGTTCCAGCGTGGACAGCGCCCGGCCGATGTCAACCTGCGCGCCGTCCAGGTTCGTGCGGAAATACTCGATGGCGAGATTGGCGCAACCTTCCGTATTGCCAAACTCGCAGGCCTTTTCAAAATAGAAGGCCGCCTTGGCGTGGTCAGCTGGGACGAATTTGCCCGCAGCGTAAATCGAAGCCACTTGATTACACAGGATACCCAGCACTTGCTCCCGGCTCAAGGAACCATTGATGCCAACGGCGGCGACAGGTAAGTCCCGGTCGTTCAGGTCCCGCCGATCGAAATCATAGAGGAGGAGACGCAGATGTTCCGCGGCGTGCGGACGGTTCTCTTCCGCAGCCTTTTCCCAGAAGGCAATCGTGGCGCCGGGATGCGGTGCCTCCACAAAGCCAGTGGCCAGCATGGTCAGGAACAGGGCCGTCCAACCACCCATGAAGGCAAGATTCATCTTGCGGGGGCCAACCGTCTTTTCCCAGCGACCAAATTTTCCTGCCACGCCCAAGATGGCCACACGATCCAGCAACGGCGTCAACAGGTTCAGGATGGGAACCACTATCAGCTTGTCGTAGAAACCCGGCGCCCCAATAGCGTTGAGGACAAACACGGCCCCAAACACTCCAGCCCCGTAAAGACCACCGAATATGATTTTTCCCAAGCTGCTGCGTGGGGTGGTCGCAGGGTCTGTCATCAGGAGGTGCAGACCGAGGAAGACAGCGATGGGAATGTTTGAGTCAACAAATAAATAGACGCCCGTCATCTTTGTATAGGTCAGACTGAGCAGGCCGATCACGGCCGCGGCCGAAAACGTCAACAACGTGACCGAGAAAAAGTACTGCACCACCAAGCCACATAAAAAGATTTCTGAATAGAGATGAGGTGGGAGACCCTGAGTGATGGCGATTTGTTCCCCCCAGGTGTATCCGCTGGTTCCCGTGAAGATCAAAATCAGGGAAATAATTGTCAGCGCCAAAGCTGACGGGTTGAAAATATGGGTCAACTTCCCGTCCCGCTGCCAGCGGATGAACTGCTTGCCCAACACGCCCAGCGCCACCATCAGGAACTGAAACACAAACCAGTCATCACGAAACCACATGAACAGGTTGGTGCTGAAGATGATCGGCCACGGCCCAAAGCCCAGCCGCCAAGTCTGACCCCGCGACCAAGTCAATAATGCGTCAAAAATATAAAGAAACACCACCTGAGAAAGAATCAGTGGAGCCTCCGCGTAAACGTTCCGCCAATACCAGCCCCAGTACGCATAAATGCTTAACTGTACCAAGGCCTGTATGTAGTGCGACCGCACCGGCACGAACTCCCACGCGAACCCCAGAGCCTTCCGCCCCGACCGCAGAAAGAGCGCCAATTGCCAGCACAACAAGAAGGCCGCCACCCCGGCGTAAGTCCACGCCAAATGTGGATTGGTCCGCGCCCGGGAAAAAAAACCGAGCGCCACAAACACCCCCGTCAACACCAACGGCAGCGTCAGCATTTGGCGCGTCCGTTTCACCGGGGAATTGATGGTGGCTTGTAAACTCATCGGCGGGTTGCGCTGTGTAGGAATCGATGAGCCGATATCTCTGGTGGATTCATTGTGAGTCCGCACCCTACGCTGTAGTTCACACAGCGTCAAAATGAAAAGTCTATCAGGTGATAGGCCGCTTCATTTCACGCTCATTTGGTTGTAAGTGCCGGAACCTTCGAGCATCGCCTTGGTTGGCTTCGGTATTGTTGGATTGTTCTTCGTTGGTCGCTATCGGATCGCCATGAATTAGAGCAATTTTTTCGGTCGCGATTTCTCACAACGGCACCGGTAAAATGGTGCCGTTTTTGCTTTTGTGCCGTGGAAACATTTCCTATCACGCCACAGGAGGCAACTTTGAATACCCACCCTCTTCCAGGATAATCTGCAACAATTCAAGCACACGGGTGTTTGCCGTAACCTGGCAAATCAATTTTGCGCGGGCAGGGACGCGGGTGGCAAGGGTGCCAAGCCGGAAGCGGCACGAATCGGAGCGATGCCCTCGACGTATTCCGGGTCGTCCAGACTCAATGAACGGGGGGAGTTGACCAGGGTTCGCATGGCATTGGTTGCGTCCGGTCCTCTTCCGACCATGCCAGCCCAAAGCATCCACCAGGTCCACCGTGGCTGCTGTTTCAGCACGTCCAGCGTGGGTGGCGGTCCGACTTCTGCCAGGGTCACCGGCTTTCCACCCGCCAGTTTCAGCAGGTCACGGTAATAAGATTGCTGAAAATCGCCGTGATAAACATCCAGCGCCGCGATGTCAAAATAGTTCCGGCCTGGAAAGTAATCGGCGAACTGACGTTCCGGCGTGCTGGGCCGGTCCACACTCCAGATCCAGACCAGATTGTCCAGGTGATGATAATTCACCAACCGATCAAACAACTGGCGGTAAAGCACGGTGGTGCCGCGTTCGCCCCGCCGCCCGCCCCACCAGAACCAGTCACCGTTCATTTCATGATACGGCCGCCAGAGCACGGGAACGTGCGCCGCCTGCAATTGCTTGAGATAACCGGCAATGACGTCCACCTGGGCGCACCAATGGTTGTACAGTTCGGTGCCGGGCGTAATGAGATCGTTCCACTGTTCGTCAGTCAAATGACCTTCCACACTGACGAGTTTGTTCGTTGCCGCTCCCGGTCCGGGACGGAACGTGACCGGCTCATCAGCGGTGGGCGGCACGGCGTGCCAGCACAGGGCGATGATCGAACCTTTCCCGTACTGCCGCTCACACTCGGCGATGATCCCGGGGCGGGCGGCCACGGCATCCTTGTCGCCGGGTGCAGCGAAGCCGAAGTCCTGGCCGAAAATGGCCGGAGTCTTGCCCCAAGCCCCGGCGGCCTGCCGGGTGGAAGTGTCGTGCGTGTTCGGGAAATTGTGCTGGCCGGTGAGTGTGTGTTTGCCGGAAATGCTGTGAAGGTATTCCAGCAACGCCACCGCTTCCGGCGAGGCATGGGGCGTCACCGGCTTGAGGGAACTGCACCCGCCGCACCACAAGCCAAGCAACAATACGAGCATGGTTGGTTTGCTTTTCATGGCTGAATGGTCCCCCTCGTTAAATGGATTCGTCATCTGCGACTTTCTACCGGGTCAGCCGCAGGTTTTTCTCAATCAACCGGCAGCGTTGCTCGACGCAAACTTTCGAGCGCATTCCGTCTTCCGGCGTGTTCAACACGTAATCCAGCAACCGGTCCACCGTGCTGGACGCGACATGCGTTCGCGTGTCCGAAGAAGCGTAGTAAATGAACACATCGCCGTTGGCCCGTGCCACCCAGCCGTTGGCAAACACGACATTCGAAACGTCCCCGGCGCGTTCTTCACCCTCTGGCGCTATGAAATATCCGCCGGGCGACTTGACAACCCTGGCGGGATTCTTCAGGTCACAAAGAAACAAGTAGAGCACGTAGCGCATGCCGGCGGCGGTATTGCGTACGCCGTGCGCGAGGTGCAACCAACCTTTTTTTGTTTTGATGGGCGCCGGGCCGAGGCCGTTTTTGCCTTCTTTGATCGTGTGATAGAAACGCGGGTCAATGATTTGCTCCTGATCAATGACTGCGTTCATGATGTCATCGCACAAACCCCAGCCGATACCGTCACCGGTGCCCGTAGCGGCAAAATCGGCCATTGGCCGGGTGTAGAATGCATATTTGTCCCGGACGAACTCAGGATGCAAAACGCAGTTGCGCTGGTGTGGCGAATTAGTCTTTAAGTCAGGCAACCGTTCCCAGTTGACAAGGTCCTTCGTGCGGGCGATGCCGCAACGGGCAATGGCGGCGGAAAGATCGCCCGGTTTTGAGTCATCATGCCGCTCCGCGCAGAACAAACCATAAATCCAGCCGTCCTCATGGCGCACCAGGCGCATATCGTACAGGTTCGTTTCCCGGTCTTCCAGTTCCGGCAACCGCACCGGGTAATCCCAAAACCGGAAGCCGTCCACACCGGTTTTGCTTTCCGCCACGGCAAAAAACGATTTGCGGTCCCACCCTTCGACCCGCGCCATCAAAATGCAGTTTCCGTTCCATTCCATCGCGCCGACATTGAACACGCTGTTGATACCCATGCGGGTCATCAAATGCGGGTTGCTGGCGTGATCAAAATCGTAGCGCCAGAACAATGGCGTGTGCCCGGCAGTCAGCACCGGAAATTCATAACGATCAAAGACACCGTTGCCGTTCTTTTGCGGGCGGTTGCGGTGCATGATCAGTTGCTCGTGCCGCCGCCGGAGTTGTTTCAGTTTGTTTTGAAAAGCGGTTTTGATCATTGGGCTTGGGCCGTTGTGGTTGAACTGGCGGATGGTTTGAAAAAGGCCTCGTCCAGCGGAAGCAACCGCCAGCCGGGTATGGGATGTTCCTCGACACCGTCAGGCAAGCGCCAATGAACGGCGAGCTGGGTGGACCCCGATGCCTGCCGTTGCAATACCTCAAGGTAGTAGCGCTTACCCGCTTCCAGGTTGACCGAACCGGATTCCGCTTCGTGGGTGTGCGGCCATTTGGAGTAAGGAGTGCTGCCGGTCACCGCGGCGATTTTGATCTTGTCCGCCGGTGAATCATCACGGCTCAGCCAAAGTTCGGAGACGCTCTCGTTGGCGATCCAGAATTTATAGGCGCCGGTCATGGGCGGGATTAAAAAACCCTGGTAGCGCGCCCCGAAATTTGTGGCCAGGTTCACGGGCGCTTCAAAGTCTTCGTCAAGGATTTCACGGCCGGCCGGCCGTTCAGCCAGCTGTCCCAAAGTCGTCAGGTCCACATTCGTCAAGTCCGTCCACCATTCGCGTACAATGCCCACGCCGGGCCCGACTTCGAAAACCTGGCTGACGGCACTGCGCAGGCCGTCGGCTCGGGCGATGAGCCGGTAGTTCTTGCCGGCTTGGTTGATTTGCAGGTCGGGAAATGTGGCAATGCCGTTGATGGTTGTGGCGGTCAATGTGCCGGCGAGCACGCCACCGCCGTGGTTGTTTTCCAAAGCGAGCGTGACGGTGGATTTTCCCATGCGAACCGTCCGGCCATCCTTGTCCTGAACGGCCACATTCACCGGCAGGCGGCGAAAGCCACCGACGGCAACCCCACCCGGCGCGGCCACGAAACCCAGTTTCATCGCCGGGCCGACACGTTGAAATGGATAATGACGCAAATCCGGGAGGTCGCCCAGGTTGAGCACGTAAGGGTTGTTGAAATAGGCACGGAGTTGTTCCGGCGAGTTTTTCCCGGTCAGTATGTCACCCGACCAGGTCGCGAAAAACAGCCAGCCGGCCTTTTCGCGGACAAGTTGGGCAGGATCGGGAATCGGGCCGTTCTCGCCTAGCGCAATGAGTTTTTTCCCACGGGTCAATTTTGTAAGTTCGTCGAAAACATTCTTCGCCGCGCCGTGATTGCCATCCATCGGATAGTGGTCCTGGCCAATGATGTCCACGTATTCATCGCCCGGATACCAGTCGGCGAGATCGGTTTCCGCGCCGGGCGAAAAGACCCAGATGAGATTGTCGAGATGATGCTGGACGGTGAAGCGCTCGAACATCATCCGCCAGAGTTTTTTGAATGGTTCCGGCCCGTGCGCGCCCCACCAGAACCAGCGCCCGTTCGCCTCATGCAACGGCCGCCACAACACCGGCACGTGCGCGTCGCGCAGCACCGCTAATTCGTCCGCAATCATGTCCAAGTCGCGCACAATCGCATCGTGCTCCGGCGTGCCCTCCATCACGGCGCGGGAGATGTCAAAGGTGGTGTCCTTGATGTAAACCGACGGTTCGTTCATCGGCGGACGCCAGTGCCAGCAAAACATGACGATCCCATGGTGTTCGTTGAACCATTGAATGGCCTGCCGGGCCAAGGCGTGATTTGTGTCGCGGCGCGGTGATTTGTCCGTGTAAGGCGACAAATCCAGCGCCAGCAGCGCGGGCAGTTTGCCGGTGTTGTTGGTGATGTAACCCATTTCAAAACCCAGGCCGTTTTTCCGCCGCCAGCCGGCCTGTTGGCCGGAGATGATTTTTTTTCCGTAGATGTCGGAGAAGTAAGTCAGCAGCGCCTGCGCTTCCGGCGAGGCCCCGGGCGTGATCGGCGTGTCCGCGGTAAATGCCACGACCGTTGAAGCGGCTGCCAACATCAGCGTCAGAACCGAGCACCCGGCGAACAGGCTGGCCCGCCTTTGTTTGGGAACAACGTCCGCGCTTGACCTTGTCTGGCTGATTATTGACCGGCCTGTGCTCATTGGCTTTTGAAACTGCAAAGTGATTTTGTAGCACGATAACGCAAGGCTTCAAATTCATAATGTCCCGAAAACTGACTACACCAAAATGTCTTTTCTCTCCTTCATCGCGAGTCCAGCATTAACTTGACACACAAATTTGCAAACTATTCAGGACCTCATTCATCCCAATGACTGATAATAAATCAAGGGAGGTTATGGTCGCAGGAAAATTATGAGCAAACGACATATCTCCCGCAGGGAATTCATTAAAGCCACCGCGATGACCCTCCCGCTGGTTGCAGCTGGATGCAGCGGTCTGGAAACCAAGTCCGCCTCCATCCCAAGGCGGACGAACGATTTCATCACCGTCCGCAACGGACGCTTCGAGTTGCGTGGCCGTCCCTATTTCTACATCGGGACCAATCTTTGGTATGGCTGCTATCTCGGCGATCCCACGCTGGCCGGCGGCCGCCAACGCCTGGTCCGCGAACTTGATCGCTTGCAAGGCATCGGCGCCAACAACTTACGCCTCCTGGCCGGCTCGGAGACCTCGCCACTGGCCGGGGCCATTCCACGCGGCATCACCCGCGGCCCACACGACTGGGACGAGGATTTGCTGCGTGGCTTGGATTTTTGTCTGGCCGAAATGGCCAGACGCGACATGCGGGGCATTCTTTTCCTTTCGAATTACTGGCAGTGGTCAGGTGGCTTCGCGCAATACGTCCGCTGGGTCACCGGCGAGACCATCCCCGACCCGGACCGTCCGGTTATGGCGCGCGGCGACTGGCGCGCTTTCATGCAGTTTTCGGCGCGCTTGTACACCAACGCCGCAGCGAACGATCTCTATCGCGCTTACGTCACGCATCTCATCCAACGCCGCAACACCGTCAACGGGCGGCTATACCGCAATGACCCGGCGATCATGACCTGGGAACTGGCCAATGAGCCACGGCCGGGCGCCGATGACGTGGACGACAACAGTATTCAGGTGTTTTGCCAGTGGGTGGACGAGACCGCCCGGTTTATTCACGCCCAGGCCCCGAACCAACTTGTTTGCAGCGGTTCGGAAGGAATCTGGGGTTGCTTGAAAAAGCCCGAGGTTTTTATTCAAGCGCATCAGACCCCCGCGATTGACTATGTGACCGTACACATGTGGTTGAAGAATTGGGGCTGGATCAAGGACCCTCAACTCGGACCGGATTACGAACAGGCCGCAGCCCGGGCCAAAGACCACGTTGAAAAACACACCGTCCTCGCCACCAATACCTTGCACAAGCCGCTCGTGCTGGAGGAATTCGGCCTGCCGCGCGACCACGAAAAATACGACCCCGAAAGCCCTGCGACAGCACGCGATGATTATTACCACCGCATGTTTGATCAGGTGGCGGATTCGTGCAAAACCGGCCGTGCGCTGCAAGGCGCGAACTTCTGGACTTGGGGGGGCGAAGGCCGCGCCGGCGTCGGCAAGTCCGATTCAGCCACCGCTCTGACGGGCGACCCGTTCTGCGAACCGCAGGGGCTCAACTCTGTGTTCGACACGGATAAGGGCACCCTGGCCGTCGTCGCTCAAGCCAACGAAAAACTGACTGCTCTCGTACAATAGTAAGATCGCGATGGGACTTGACCGTTTCGAAATAATTTTATTCCACTCGCCGTTGCGTTGAAGCTTGTCGGAATCGCTCGTGTCCAGTCCTCTGAATATGATGGTCTTGCCATCGGCGGTCACAAAATGATTGCCTTGCACGCCGATGTGCCCGGGCTGCGCAAAGGCTCCTGTGGTTAACAATGCGGTGCAGAGTAAAACAAACTGCTTCATGACTTCAGTTTCGGTGTTTCTCTCTTCTCCTGGAAACAGCATGTAATCGGCGGAGTGTTTCCAAGCACATTCGTGACCCATGATACGGGCCTTTCCATTCACTGACCTTCGGCAATGTAGTGTCCATACCACCTTCGGGGGTAATTCGCCAGAACCATTCGCCATGTACGCGGTCCACGAGATGGTTTTCAATATAATCCCAGACGCGAAGCATGGCTTTGATATATTTCTTGTCGCCGGAGAGTTGAAAAGCATTGAGAAAGCCGATGACTGCTTCCGCCTGCGGCCAGCATTCCCTGCCTCCATCAATAATTTTTCCGCCTTTGCCTTCGTAACGGAGCGCGCCGTCTGCATCAATTCCTTCCTTGAGCACGACTTCCACCATTGACAGCGCAACCGCCCCGGCTTGTTTAAGCAAAGTGGCGTCCTCCAGAACTTCGGCGGCTTCGCAAAGCAACCAGGTCCCTTCGATGTCGTGGCCGAAAGTGTAGGTGTCCGAACGCACACGCCATTCCTCATCGAAGAAGTGGTTCAAGTGTTTTGTGCGGGCATCGAGGATGCGTTGCTCGAAAAGTTGGATGAGTTCGCGGAGACGTTGCCCGACGCGCGGCTCCTTCCAGATCCGCCAAAGATTGGTGTAAGCTTCCAGGATGTGAAGGTGATTGTTCATGGACTTCTTCTCGTTCAGGTCCTTGTCGCTCAATCGTGCGTTGGCGTCCGCTTCGGACCAATCGCGCCGGCGCACTTCAAGATAGCCACCGAACTCAGGATCATGTGCATGCCGTTCGATGAGTTCAAACAGTTCTTTGGCGCGGGCCAAGGCGGACGGCGTCCCGAACGCCTTGTGATATTCCGCGAGCGCGTAAATGTAAAATGCCTGACCGTAAATCTTCTTGGAATCGTCAAGGACACGCCCCGTGTCATCCAATCGCCAGAATGCGCCACCATGATGCGCGTCCCAAAACCGGTTCACCACGTAATCAAATGCGCGGTCGGCCATTTGCCGGAAGAGTTTTTCGGGAAGTGCCTGGTGAACCGCCGAGAAAGCCCACAAGATGCGGGTGTTGACAATGAGCCCCTTGGGTTGTGTACGGTCGGGCTTGAGGTCGTTGGACAGCCATGACATCCATCCGCCTTGCTCGTGATCCAAGGCCGGTCCGCACCAGAACGGCAGTATGTGTCCGAACAATTGATCGCTAACACGCCGGGAAAAATTTTGCCACTCGTTCAGATTCATACCCTTTCCTCTCCGATCTATTGTTGCTTCAGGGCATGGACGATCTCCACGCGGCCAATCTGCGTCTCCCCGGTCAGTTCGATTTTCAGGAACTTCACATCACCACCGATATTCCCGGCACTGTACAGCACAGGTTTCCAGTAACTGTAATCGCCGGTGCCGCTATAATATTCATCCTTGACGGCGGGGATGTCGTGGTATGTCCGACCATCATCGGAAATTGAAAACTTCAAGTCCGCGACATCGCGGGGGAAGAACGTAAAGACGCGGAACCCTTCAATCGCGGTCGGAAGCTGGTAGATGAGCGCGTCTCCGGCGTTGCCGGCGGCACGGTGCGCGTCTTCCTTCGCCTTGCGGCAGTCGCGCATGGAGATTTGGATATAACCTTGACGGGCGTGAACTTTTGAAAAGTCGGCGAGTTCATCCACCAGGGTTGCGTGCATGACTGCTACTGGCCCGACGACATTGGAGGGTTTAGAGAAACCGGCTTCATTTTTCGCGCGGACCCGGTAGTACCAATTGCCTTTTGGCGCAGACTCGTCATTGAACAGCGGACGATATTGCACGAAGCTTTCGTCAATGTTCGCACCGGCAACCGTCCACGGCCCGTGCGCTCCGGGCGCGTGTTCGACGGTGTAACTGGCGGCGCCCACGGAGCCTTGCCATGAAATTGCTGCAGCGTCGGTTATCGGCAGCAACGTCGGCGGCTTTGGAGCGGGGACGGGCGGCGGAGTCAGGCCGCGGATAGCGAAGGCGTATTGTCGGACCGATGCCATCAAATCGGTTTCACCATACGCAGCGCCAATGGCTGAACCGGGCCAGTGGAAGGCTTTGTAGAGATTGTCGCCGTCCGGTTCGCTATGCCAGTAGAAGCCGCCATCGCGATCGTGAAAACGCAGACTCCAAAGCAAGCCCCCGGACATCCCGGTGTCCAAGATGGTTTTCATAGCATCTTCCATTTGCGCAGTGCTTACAAATCCAAATTCACCGACAACATACGGCTTCCTGCCTTTCGCCACGGCCCAATTCTCTCGGATAAGCTCGGAGAAGGTCTTTCTTGTTCGCGGACCGGGGTAATGGTGCGTGGTAACGATGTCCACGTTCGGGTCGGTGAGTGATTCGGGATGCAATTGTGCGCCATTCACACCGTCCATCACGAGATGATTGTGGTCGAGGCTCTTGATGTAGCGGGCGATTTCACGCGTCCAGGAAGGCGGAGAGGCGAGTTCATTGCCGGTTTCCCAGCAGAGGATGGCCTTGTCGTCGCAGTACCGCTCTCCGGTGAGGGTATTCGTGCGCGTCAGGGCGAATCGGATTGTTTCCTCAAAATCAGCAATGAGCTGTGGATCGGTCCAAAAGTCGTCTCTGGTTTTGCCTCGAAAGGCGGCGTATTCACCGCGGCCACCCTGCCATTTCCAATTGTTCACCAAGGGAATGATGATCCGGATGCCTTGTTCGTTGGCGATCTTCAGCACGAGGTCCAACTCGCGGAAGGCCTCTTCATTGAATTTGCCAGGTCCCAAGACGTAACCCGGCATGTCCGGGTCATCGTTGGTGCGCACGACGGAGAGCGAGTAGCTGCGCACCACCGTGCCACCCATCTGACGCACCGTCATCAGCCCGTCCCGGATCTCGAATGCGTCGGGCAATCGCCAGGCATTGGTTTCTGCAAAAGGCATGTTGTCTTCAATCAGTTGAATATTGGGCAGGTTGAAGGAAATGAAGCGGAAAGGTTTGTGGCCTTCCATCAACTGGTCGCCGCGCGCGGTAATGAAATCGAGGAATGCGGACTCCGCGCGAAGCGGGGTTGTTGTGGAAACAGCCAGCATCGTTGTCAGATATAGAATAAATCGGTGCATATTTTCCTCCAAATGGCCTGCTGCTGCGTTTACCCCGTCAGAGATTTATTTGCCTTGTCCAGCCGGTCGTACCAATTAAATTTCAGAAACACAGAGGTGAGGATGAGTGTGACAAGGATTCCACCCACCCAATTCCATTTACGAATGACGATGTATATGGGCAGCGACACAAGGCACAATTGCCAGACGATACCGACGATGACGTTGATGCTGTCGCGCCAGAAGTCGGGATTGGACTGGAACGCCGGGTCTTCCTGCATCACTTTGGCTTTGATGGGTCCCCAAAAACCCCAAGGCCGGACGGTTTTGTAAAAGCTCTTCAGGATGGCGTCATCTTCCGGTTTGCTCATATATGTTCCCAGCAGGCAGCCAACGACGGAGAAGGTAAAAATGATGGGAAAGGCGTAAAGTGGATTGACGGTATAACCCGCGATCTTATCCATTATTATGGGCACAAACATGGCGCTGACAATGCCAGCCAACATGCCGGCAAAATAGCCGTAACCGTTGAACCGCCACCAAATCCACTTGAGCACGTTGGCCATGACGTAGGCGCCGCCGAGTGCGCCAACGATCCACATCATCACGTCCGTGATACGATTTGTCAGGAGACCAAAGGCGATGCCGACCACCAGCACCACCACCGACGCGAGGCGGCTCAGGAAAATATCAGTACGGGGGGAAGAATGGGGATTGATGAATCTTTTGTAGATGTCATTTACGATGTAAGCCGGCGCGGCGTTGACCGTGGCGGCGAAATTGGACATGAACGCCGCGATTAAGCCCGCCAGCAAAAGGCCGACAACGCCGACGGGAACATATTGGCTTAAGATATCCGGCAGCAATTTTTCAAAGTCCGGCTTGGCCATGCCGCGCAGTTGCGGCATGAAAAAGCCCAGCGCCAGAACCGTGATGCCGGCGACCATGAAGTAACGCGGAAAGAACAGCACCACATTGACCCAGCCGCTCATCAAGCACGCTTCCCGCGGGCTCCGGGTGGCCAAAATCCGCTGCATGTCGTAATTCGGCATCGGGCCGGCGAGGCTGGCCAGCACGCCCTTGAAAAACATCAGACCAAAAATAATGCCAAACAGCCCGTTGTCGTCCTGCCTGATAGCGTCGTTTACTTGGTTCAAAATCCCCGTCCAATCCAAACCCAGTTTCCAGCCGAAAAATGGACTCGTCCAACCCGCCGGAATCGCGGCTTGGATCGTTTCGGGCGACACTTCATACATGGCCACCAGACCAATGATGATTGCCGCCACAGTCAGAATGACAAACTGTAAAACTTCCGTGATGACCACGCTGAGCATGCCGCCCTTGATCACGTAGAACGAAGTCAGTAGCATAATGATGATGGCGTAAATATTTTCGTCACTGAACACCCCCTGACTCAACCCGGTGAAATGCCTTAACCCGGTGAAATGCCACGGCAAAATGACCACAACGAATTTGCCGATGCCTTTGAAGAGATAGGCCAGCATGCCCACGACGCTAATCAGCGCGAAAAGCACCACGCTCAAGTGTGCAAGATTTGCGCCCGTGTCGCGGCCGAACCGGGTCTGAATCCACTCGGCACCGGTCAGGACGTTGGAACGCCGCAACCAGGCACTTAAAAAGATCATCAGGAAAATCTGATTGAACGTCGGCCAGACCCACGGCAGCCAAATGCTTTTCAGCCCATAGACGAACAGCACATACACCAGCCACATCGTCCCGGAAATGTCGAACATGCCCGACGCGTTGGAAATTCCGAGGAGATACCACGGGAGCGATTTCCCGCCCAGAAAATAGGAGTTGAGGTCTTTGGCCCCGCGCCGCGAAACCCAGACACCGATCAACACGGCTGTCAGAAAATAAACCAGTACGATGGCGATATCTATGGAATGGAGTTTCATGGAACGATTGGATGCTGGGTGCAGAGAAACAATGGATGGCGTCTGTTCAAAAAGTCAACCGACAAGCAAATCGCTGTCAAAATGACGGAACCGGTTGGACAGAGCATGGATTCCATCGCTTCAGACTGCCGGGTGCCCTTGGGTTTTTCGAGAAAAATTCACGTCACGAGTTTTGAGGACACGCCATTGCACGGTTTGCCGTTGTCCTCGTTACAGGTGTTGTTCGTGCCGATGCCAGACTCGGCAGCCTAGCGCGGGGCGCAATACCTGTTCCATACATTCAATCCGCCCTTGTCCCACATCCAGCCGGCGGTGATGGAATTTCAGGGGAACAACAGGGCAATGCCGCCTTGCTCGCGCGCATGGTTTCATGGAGCGACATACAGTTGGTGAGAACGGAGCGGAGCGCGGGTCAACGTGAATTACCCAACGGGAAGTGAGCATATTTGGCCACCGCCTGCGCGCGCGAGCGTACATGGAGTTTTTCGTAGATGCGGCGAATGTAGGTATTCACCGTCTCGACGCTGATTTGGAGCACGGTGGCGATTTCCTTGTAAAGATAACCGCGGGCAAGCAATTCCAGCACCTCGTTCTCGCGCGGGGAAAGGTCGTCCGAATCACCGGATTCCATGCCTGCTCGCTGGAAGGATTGCACAACCCGGCGGGCGATCTGGCTGCTCATCGGCGAGCCGCCAACGTGAACATCCTTCAACGCAGCCAACAGGTCGTTGCGCCGCATATGCTTCAACAGGTAACCCGAGGCACCCGCCGACAGCGCATTGAAAATGTGGTTGGCATCTTCGTACACGGTTACCATCACAAACTGCGTGCTGGGCAGGCGCGGCTTCAACCGGCGCACACACTCGATCCCGTTCATTCCCGGCAGGTTGATGTCCACCAGCACGACGGATGGTTTTTCCTGCGGCAATTGCGTCAATGCGCCCTCGGCGTCGTCATACTCGCTAACACACCGGAAACCGTCGGCACGGCGAATCCAGCCCGCCAAAATTTCACGGGCCGGCACGTCATCTTCGATGATGGAAACCACTATGCTCATTGCACCTTGTCAATTGTACCCCAACCATTCCCAAAAGTCGTGTCATCTCTTTTCGTGACACCTGGCAAAGGCCTTATATCCCAAGCGAACCAAGCCGGAGGTGTCGGTAGCTTTTTTATTTAGCGATGCTGGCAAATTCGTTCATGTAATAAAGCAGTCTTTTACTGGGTTTTTGAGGAAGGGACGGGGATTCTGGAAACCTCTTTTCAAAATCAAACTCGCTCCCATCCTCATATTTGGTGTCCAGTTCCTCTTGTGGAATTTTGTCATATTCTCGCCACAAGTCGTCAATGCGACTTTGGTTGCCCCGGTTCAAGAATGGCCGCACCCGTGCGACCGAATCCGCTGTTTCTTTTCTGCTTTGAAGATGGAATCCCTGAAAATCCCTTCCAGCAGGGAAATGCAAAATTGTATTGATGCGAACTCGGTTTTGGGAAATGAAAACCAAAAAAGTGTCTTTGGCGTCACGCTTGCGTTGATAACGGGCGATAAAATAGCTACC
>JBEKBA010000037.1:0-23613 GCA_050015635.1 Verrucomicrobiota bacterium | reverse complement strand
CGTTCAAGCCCATGCCCCACAGACTGCCGTCGCTCTTGAGAAACAGGCTGTGATATGCTCCGGCGGCAATCGCCGTGACGTTACTGGCCACAATCTCCTCGGGAAGGTTGGTGTTGTTGTAAGTGCCGTCACCCAACTGGCCATACTGGTTTTCGCCCATGGCCCACAGACTGCCGTTGCTCTTGAGAAACAGGCTGTGGTATTCTCCGGCGGCAATGGCCTTGACGCCGCTGGCCACAATCCCCTCGGGCAGGTCGGTTCCATAGGGGGCATTAGTGTTGTAAGTGCCGTCACCCAGTTCGCCAAAATAGTCGTAACCCATGGCCCACAGACTTCCGCCGCTAATAAGAAACAAGCTGTGGTAACCTCCGGCGGCAATCGCCGTGACATCGCCGGCCACAATCTGCTCGGGAAGATTGGTCCAGCCGCGCATGTCGTCACCCAACTGGCCGGCGTTGTCCAAGCCCATGGCCCAGAGACTGCCGCCGCTCATAAGAAACAGGCTGTGGGTGCCTCCGGCGGCAATCGCCGTGACGTTGTTGGACACAATTTCCACAGGACTATTGGTGTTACTGATCGTGCCATCGCCCAACTGGCCAAAGTCATTCTCGCCCATGGCCCAGAGGCTGCCGTTACTCTTGAGAAACAGGCTGTGGCCACCTCCGGCGGCAATCGCCACGACGTTGCCGGCCAAAATCTGCTCGGGCAGGTTGGTTTGGTAGTTGCCGTCATCAGTGGTACCATCGCCCAGCGCGCCAGAATAGTTATCGCCCATGGCCCAGAGACTGCCGTCGCCCTTGAGAAACAGGCTGTGTTCTCCTCCGGCGGCAACTTGGGTCACGGGTTGCGCTCCGCTGGTGGCCGCCGGCAGCAGTATCACACCCAGCAGGCAAATCTGAATCAGGTTGCATTTGGTTTTCATAAATGAATCAGGGTTTGATTTGCCTCGCCTGCGGGTCTTTTTGAGGCTGATGCCATTCTTTTACGCCGTCCGCATAAGAAATGCAATTCAAAAGCAGAAGTTGTCTCGCCATTTGCGCCTGTATCGTAAATCGTAAATCGCAAATGACGCCCGTTTCGTCCAAAGCCGTCGCCACAATAATTGTTGCCCGCCTGCAATCGGCGGGCTGCGCCGCGTTCTGGGTCGGCGGTTGCGTGCGTGATTTTTTGCTGGGACGCGAGCCGCAGGATTTCGACATCGCCACTTCCGCGCGCCCGGAGCAAATCGAAAAACTATTCAAACGCACCATCGCCGTCGGACGGAAATTCGGCGTGATGGTCGTGGTCGAGGACGGACATCAATTCCAGGTCGCCACGTTCCGCGCCGAGGCGGATTACAAAGACGGTCGCCGTCCTGAAAAAGTTGTTTTTGCCAATGCGGAAGCCGACGCGTTGCGCCGTGATTTCACCGTCAACGGACTTTTCTACGATCCGCTCACGGGGAAAATTCATGACCGGGTCGGCGGCGAAAAGGATTTGCGCGCCAGAATCATCCGCACCATCGGCGCGCCGGAAGAACGTTTTGCGGAGGACCATTTGCGGCTGTTGCGCGCGGTTCGCTTTGCCGCGCAATTGAATTTTGAAATCGAGCCGCGGACCTTTGCCGCCGTCCAATCGCTCGCGCCGAAAATCAAACTCATCAGCGCCGAACGGATTCGCGACGAGTTGCTCAAACTGTTTCGTCCGCCGCACGCGGCGCGCGGTCTGGTTTTACTGCGCGACAGCGGATTGCTGGAACACCTTTTGCCGGAACTCGCCGCGACGACCTCGTGCGGGCAATCGCCGGATTTTCATCCCGAAGGCACCGTGTTCGAGCACATCCATTTGATGCTGGAAAAACTGCCGTCCGACGCGCACGCATCCCTGCCGTGGATGGTTTTATTGCACGACATCGCCAAGCCGGTGACGGCGGAGCGCGATGCGAAGACCGGCGCGATTCATTTTTACGGCCACGAAAAAATCGGCGCGGAAATGGCCGAGAAAATCTTGGCGCGCCTGCGCTTTCCAAAAAAGCAGACGGACGAAATCGTCGCGTGCGTGCGGCGGCATATGCAGTTCAAGGACGTGAAACAGATGCGTAAGGCGACATTGCGGCGGTTGCTGTTGCGCGAAACGTTTCGGCTGGAACTGGAATTGCACAAATTGGATTGCCTCGGCTCGCACGGGGATCTGGAATTTTACAATTTTTTATTGGAACAGGCGGCGGAATTGGAAAAGCAACCGGCGATCCGTCCGCCGTTGCTCACGGGCGTGGATTTGATTGCGCTTGGCCTCAAACCCGGCCCGGCGCTGGGCGCGTTGCTGGCGGAAATCCGGGAAAAACAATTGCAGGACGAATTGAAAACGCCGCGTCAGGCGCGCGCGTGGGTGAGGAAAAAACTGGCGGCCGGGGACGGCGGTTAGAGCATTTCCATCCATCCTCTAGCCTGCTGGAACTGCGGGGAAGATTGAAAAGGGTTGTTTGAATGTCAAAACCGGGTCGCTGCCAGACCATTGCAGTGTCACTGCAGCCGGTGTGCAGCAAGCCTGCATTGCTCTTGCAACGGTCGACGGATTAGGGTAACTTTCCGTATAATTTCCTTTTGTATTATGGCCTCACTGATACTGGCATTGCCCATACGTTGTGATTAAATCCGGCGGCAATCAAATTCTGGCCGTTAAATGCGAATCCCATGAATAGATTGTTGTTACCGGTTAAGTTGGCGTAGGTGTCCGTCCAGGTCGTTCCTCCGTCAGTGGATTTCTTGATGACACTATCGCCGGTGATGTAAATCGTGCCGTTGATGGTAGTCGCCGCCCGGAGGGATGCTTTAACCGTGGTGTCACGCAGCGTCCAGACATCCCCGTCCGGACTGGTGTAAATCGTTGGAAATTTATCCAGTCCCAGTCCGCAGACGAGGAATTCCGTTCCGTTCCATGTGCAGGCGGTGAACGGAATGTGCGCGGTCGTCCATCGCGTTGCTGGTGTTGTCCACGTTACGGAATCGGTGCTGATACAAAGGCCGTCGTTACCGACTGCGACATAGCGCGAACCGGAATAACTAAAACTATAAAAGCTGATGTCGCTCCCGGAAACCCGGTTCGTCCAGGTGATCCCATCCGGGCTGGCCAAAATCGTTCCGTGATCTCCCCCGGCGAGATACTGATGGCCGTCCCAGAACAACCCAAGCAAATTACTCGTGGTGGGCGAAGTGCGCTTCGTCCAAGTGATACCATCTGGGCTGGTCATGATTGAACCTCGCTCGCGGACTACGACATATTGTCCGTTCGCATAAACAATGGCGCGAAAGTCTGGATCACCGGTGAAGGTCTGGATCGTCCAGACACCCGTTCGGTTGTTGCGCGTGGCGATGCGGCCATCTATGCCGACCGCGACGGTTTGGGTTTTCGTTCCGGCCACCGCATAGAACGAGCCGATCTTTTGCCCGTTATTCCAGTTCGCCCAGGCTTGTCGCAGCACCGGGCCGAAGGTGAGCGATGGGTGGTCGCGCAAATCAAGATTGCCCTCTTCGGCGGCTTCGTCCTCGGTTCCAAAATAAGGCTCGGCAAATGGTTCGCCGCCAACGTCTCGAATTCCCACCGTTGTTGCGTGACCGGGTTGGAGTGAGACATTGCGGAACTCGACCCATTGATACTTGTGCCGTTGCAACTGGAATTCCTTGATGTGCGCAAATTCGTTCGATGACACCAAAAGAATTCCTCCCGTTTGAAGATTTGATGCCCGGGTAGAGTTTTCTGGAATCACCGTGGTCTTGCCGTCGTCGGCCACGCAGACCATCCGCGTATCCCAATTCTCGCTTTTGTTGTAATTGCAATTGACGGCTATATCACTGCCGCCTCCGACCACGGCATTGTAAGACGCACTCCATTCACCTTCCGCTATGGCACTGCCAAAAGCGTTGTTTTTATGTTCCAATGTGGTGGCAATTTCCCAAGCGCCGTTGGCGACGCCCAAAGACACATTCATCGTCATGGCGTTTGTCGGACGGGCGATTAGCGTGACATAGGTCGTGTCCGGCGAGCGTGGGCCGGAAGGTTGAACAACTGAAGAGCCTTGAGCCAGAACGCCTGACTCCTGGTTGACGCGACAGACAGGACGCGAAATCGGGCCATTGGAACTTTCGTCGTGAATCCGAAACGCGATTTTTTCCATGTCCATGTTTTTCGCCCAGGCTTCCATGCTTCCAAAATCTCTGTTGGGAAACGGTTGGCTCGAAAGCGTGCCATTGGGCAGCCAGCAGACGGTGTTCGACCAAGGCTGATTGCCGATGGCCACAAGTTCCACCGAGCCTTGTTTCAATCGCGCCATGAACGGCGGGCTTGTTACCACCCTCTCGATCACCGGGCCGAAGGTGAGCGATGGGTGGTCGCTCAAATCAAGTTTGCACTCTTCGGCGGCCTCAACCTTGGTTCCAAAATACAGCTCGGCAAATGGTCCGCCGCCAGCCACCGGATACATGTTCACGTGAGGCCATCCCAGAACCAGGTGGGAATCAACCAAATCAAAATCGCCACGCCCTTTGGAAATTTGCATTTCCTGTTTTGGGTCGGTCGGCATGCTGGCGTTGTTCGTTGTGGTGATGTAAAGCGCCAGCTCTGCGTTATCGGCGCTGACGAGGTTGTAATGGCCTTTGACGACCATCTGCGTTCCGGTTCGCTCGACGGAAGTGATTTCAATGGAATCACCGTGCGGAAAATTGGTCTGGCCGATGTAATCAGATTTAGCGGCAACCTGCTGCTCATGCAATGCGATGGCGTGCTGCCGCGCCCGAATGAAATTCGGGATGGCAATCGCCGCCAGCAAGCCCACGATTGAAATCAAAAATGGAATCGCAATCATCGCCAGCACTGTCACGGCAAACCATCTCCAGAAACGGTCGGGTTTCCGGACTCGCAGCGCGGGAGCGGCAACTGGTTTGTTCACCGCACGCCAGACGCAACGGATGATGAAGATATCCGCAACGACCGAAATGAGTGTTCCTCCACCAAGAAATAGGAAAGACACCCAGGCGATTTGATAACCGAGAGCAAAGCTGCCACCAAAACCACCACTTCCTAAAGAAGCGAAATAGGGCCACTTTGCGAGAAGACACACAATAAAGTAAACCAATCCAAAAATTACCGCATCCAACGCAACCAACGGGAATAGAAGTCCGTCGAACATCGCCAGCCAAATTCCACGAAGTTTTCCCGCCGAATGGCGGATTTGCGACACGGCAACCCAACCGAAAATCGTCGTTCCGAATGGCGCGGTCAGACCGAGCAGACTAAAAAAGGGGATTATTTCGATCTCCAAGCTTTCCAAAGGCGTTAATGAGCCATGGAGAAAAAATTTCAGGTGGATGATTACTGCGGCATAAACCACCACAAAAAAACCGGTCCAACACGCGCCTGCGATGGCTGTGCGCGAGAAGCGCGAGACCATGTCCGGTTTTTCAGAGTAAGCCTTCTCACGCGGGGTGATGCCCGGCGGAGTCGCCACGATGGTTTCTACCAGTGTCTTCACTTCGCTGACCTGCTGGTAGCGGAGTTCGGGCTTCTTTTCCAACGCGCGCAGCACCACTTCATCGAGCCGCACGTCAATTTGCACTTTCCGGGACGGTGGTTGGAGTTGTTTGCCTGGCAGTTCGCCGGTGAGCAGTTCGTAGAAAACCACGCCGAGCGAATAGATGTCGGCACGGTTGTCCACGTGTTGCGGATCGCTCTTCTGTTCCGGCGCACTGTAACTTGGCGTTCCAACGGCACTTTGCGTGACATTTTCCGGCGCGGCAGATTCTCCAGCGTTGCCGCCGCCGTTGACCGTGCCCAGCATCTTGGCGATGCCAAAGTCAGCGACTTTCACGCGACCGGCTTTGTTGAGCAGCAGGTTCTCCGGCTTGATGTCGCGATGGACGATGCCCCGGTCGTGTGCAAATTGCAGCGCGTCGCACAGTGGCGGCACGATAGCCAGCGCCTCCTCCGGCGTGAATTTCCGCGCGCGCAAAAGCTGGCGCAGGTTCACACCGTCCACGAATTCCATGAGCAGGTAATAAAATCCGCCGGCCTGTCCGAAGTCATAAACGGTGACGATGTGCGGATGGTTCAACGCGGCGAGGGCCTGCGCCTCGCGCGCAAAACGTTCGGCAAACTTCGCGTCGCGCACGCGTTCCGGCGCCAGAAGTTTCAACGCCACAAAACGATTCAAGGTCTTTTGCCGCGCCTTATAGACCACGCCCATGCCGCCGCGTCCGAGACATTCAAGGATTTTAAGCTGTGGAAAGTGCGGGGCGATCTGTTCGGGCGGCAATGGCGGTTGCGCGGCGGGCGTGTCGCCGGTGAAAACGGTTTCTGTTTTCAGGTTCAGCGCCATGAGGCAGCGCGGACAAAGACCTTCCGGCGCGTCCGGCGGCAGCGCCGCGCCGCAGTGATTGCATTTTTTGACTGAAACTTCGCTCATTAATTGTTACTTAAGAAAATGTGGCGGCATATTACAAAAAATTTGACCGCGAATGGGCACGAAATGAATCGTCCAGCGGGGCAGGCGTCCCTGCGGGCTCAAAAATGGAATTTGTTTTATCCGGGCAAATTTGTGTTTATTCGCGGTTGATTTTTATCCGCTTAAAACGGCGAGCAAATAACGGAGTTCCTTGTCCACGTTTTCGCCGTCAGCCAGGGTATGGGCAATTTCCTCACGGAACAATTCGCGGTAACGTTTCCGCAGTCGGTGAACCGCCACGCGCAACGAGTTTTCGCCCATTCCCAAACCGGCGGCGACGCCGGCGCGGGGAATTTCGCGCCGGTCCGCCGTGAGAAACTGTTTCAGTTGTTCAAATTCCCCGCCCCGGCCGGCACGCTCGAATTCCGCGCGTAATCGCGACATTGTTTGTTCGAGCAGGGTTAAAGCCCAACGCCGTTCGTAGGCGCGGTCCGGTGAAATCTCCTCCGTCATGAATTCGGTTTGGAATTTGCGTTCGGCCAATTCCGTGTCGAGCGGAACGTGAATCTGAAAACCGCCGCGCTTTTGTGCGCGGACACGATCCCATTCGTTGGCCAAAAACCGTTTCAAGACGATGAGCAAAAAACTGCGGAAGCGCCCGCGTTCCTGCCGCGCCGATTCGAGAAATTTTTTCTCCAGCAGTCGCGCGAAAAAAGCCTGCGTCAAATCCTCGGCATTTTCCTTGGATTGGCCGCTGCGCCGGATATAGGCGTAAAGCGGATACCAATACGCGCGGCAAAGTTCTTCCAGCGCAGTGGCGGATTGTGGCGATTTTTTGTCGCGCGCCGACAGCACGAGCGACCAGTGGGTGGTGACGAACACCGGATGCGGCGGCGGCGCGCCTTGAGCGGGTTGGGGGGCACCCGGGTTTGAAGTAGTCACTTTGCGAACGTAACGCCGCGCACGCCAAAAACGCAAGTCTGTCAATTTTAAAGTTGCCTTTGCGCGAATTCAAAAACGGTCGCGGGCGAAATCGCCTTCAGACACTCGTCCGGTTTCTCGTAGGCGCAATAGGATTTCAAACACGGCGAGCAGGGCAGTTCGATTCGTAAAACGCTTTCGAGCCGGCCGTAGGGACCGGTGCGGCGCGGCTCGGTGGGGCCGAAGAGTGCGACGAGCGGCTTGCCCAGCGCGGCGGCGGCGTGCATCGGGCCGGTGTCGTTCGTCACCATCAAATCGCAAAGCCGCAGCCACTCGACCATTTCCGGCAGCGAAGTCCGGCCGCACAAATTCAGGCAGCGCGAAGGCGCGGCGCGCGCAACCATTTCGCCGGGCGATTCATCTTCGCCGCTGCCGAGAATCGCAAAACGGATGGTAGAAAATTTTTCCGCGAGCAGACGGACGAGTCCGGCGAAATTTTCAACCGGCCAGCGTTTGTTTTCCCAGCGCGCGCCGGGCTGAATGGCGATCCAGCGGGAATTTTGCGTCTGCCATTTTGATTTGACGCCGGCGGCGATTGCGGGACGCCCGGGCAGCCATTCAAAATGGTTGTGAACGGGCACGCCGAGTTGCGGCAGCACGGCGAGATACCAGTCCACCGCGTGGGTGTGAAACGATTTGCGCGGCACGGCGAAATCGTAAAATCCGCGCGCGCCCTCGCGGGCTTCGTCGAGACCGATGAGAAATTTCCCGTTGGCGAGCCACGCAAACGCGCCGCTGCGCGCGAGGCATTGGAGATCAATGACCCAGTCGAAATCCTGTTCGCGCAGCCGGCGGATGCTGCGGAACATCTCCGGCCAATGAACCGGCGATGCCCAGCGCCGGCGTTCAAAGCGGATGACGCCGGTCAAATCGGGATCGCCTTCGAGCAGCGGCGCGAGCGCGGAATCAATCCACCAGAAGATTTCACTGCCGGGCAGATGGCGTTTGAGCAGCCGCAACACTGGCAACGCCTGAATCACGTCGCCGAGCGAACTGGGTTTGAGGATGAGAATTTTCAAAGGCAGAAGGCAGAATGAAGAATGCAGAAATCAGCCGCCGCGTGCGCGTTTTGAAATTGTGACGAGAATGGCAACAAGTTCGTTCGCTTCTTGAAGCAATGGCGAGAGCCGTGTTTGGGAAACAATTTTTTCATCGGCCAAAAGTTCAAGCCAGTATATAGTTTCGTCAGCTTCTTTCAGGCAATCGCCCACTTTCGAAATGAACTCTGCTTTTGAACGTGCGCGGTTGGCTTCCCGATAGTTTGCTCCGACAGATGTTCCTGAACGCAGTGCTTGTTTGCCGAGGACCTGAGCGACCGTTTCTTTCGGAAGCGCTATATAAAGTTTAATTATTCGCCGGGCAAAATTTTTTGTGCGTGCAGCCAGGTTTTTTTCTTCATTCTGCATTCTTCCTTCTATCTTCCAAATTCAAGCCGTTCGGCCAGGCGTTCGGGCAGGCCGGCGGCCAGGATTTTTTTCTGGGCGGCGGCAATGTCGTAATCGAGCCGGCGCAATTCGATCGTGCCGGTGTCCGTATCGTAAATGACGTAGGCGGCCTTGGGATTGTTGTCGCGCGGCTGGCCGACGGCGCCGACGTTGATGAAGTATTTTTTAGCCGGGTCAATTTTGAACTTTGAATAGGTGCCGCCGCGCACGGCGGTGTCGCGCATGAAGGCAACGGGCACGTGCGTGTGGCCGAAGAAACAGACCGGCGTGGTCTGGTAGGGAAAACTGGCGGCAGCGGCGAGCTTGTCGAAGACGTAACCCCAGCGTTGCGGCGCGTCGAGCGTGGCGTGGACAATGGAAAAGCTGGCGATCATGCGGGTGTACTTGAGGTCGCGCAGCCACTGGCGTTCGTCGTCGGAAAGTTGCGCGCGCGTCCAATGCACGGCGTCGGCGGCGTTGGGGTTGAAACCTTCGAGCGCGTCGTCGGTGGAGCAGTATTCGTCATGGTTGCCTTTGACGCAGGGAATGTTCATCTCGCGGACGATTTGGAGGCATTCCTTCGGGTTCGCGTTGTAGCCGACGACATCGCCGAGGCAGACGATGTGCGTGGCGTTCTGGCTCTTGATGTCGTCCAAGACAACCTGAAAGGCTTCCAGATTGCCGTGGATATCAGCGATGATAGCGTATTTCATTGCGCTTACCGGACAATTTCAAAACCGTTAAATTCATTTTGCGGGTCGCTCCAGACTGCATTTTCGTCGCGGATAAGGCCAGCAAGTCCCGCGCCGCGAATCGCCTCGCAAAAAGCCTCCAATTCCGCGCGCGCGCCCTCCGCGATGAGTTCGACGCGGCCGTCCGGCAAATTGCGGATCGTGCCCGTGATTTTAAAACCGGCGGCGGCGGTTTTGACGACGTAACGAAAGCCAACACCCTGCACGCGGCCTGAATAAAAAATTTGCAGGCGGCAATGACCGGCAACGGGCGCGGCATGTGACGGTTGAATCGGCACGGCAAGATGAAGCCAAAGCGGACGGGGCGACGCAATGTTTTATTGGCGCGCGAATTTTTTTCTTTTTTTTTGAGAATTGTATTTGACCGCCCAAATTTTTTACCTTAATCACTGCGGGTTGCCGCCATGAGTTGCAAACGTTGCAGCGGTTTTGGTTTGAGCGACAAACGCGATGCTGAATTCCAGGTCATTTTTGACGGTTGATTTTGGGGCGGGCAGCCTCAAGGTGGCGGAGTTTGAGTTGATTGAAGCCGGCGGATTGAGTCTCAAGAATTTTATCATCAAACCGCTCGGTGCCGAGGGCGCGCAGGAATCCACGCGCGAAGCGGCGGTGCTCAAGGCGTTGCGCGAGGCGATTGCTGAAAAGGGGTTCACCGCCAAAAATCTCAACGTCTGCGCGCCGGGGTTTCAGGTGTTTTCCAAGTTCGTCAAACTGCCGCCGGTGGACGCGGGCAAGGTGACGCAAATCATCCAATACGAGGCACAGCAAAATGTGCCGTTTCCCCTGGCGGAAGTCGTTTGGGACTACCAAATCATGGGTTCGAGCGCGGGCGGCGAACTGGAAGTGCTGCTGGTGGCCATCAAAACCGACGTGGTCGAGGGGCTCTTCCGCGTGGCTGAACACGCGAAACTTAAATTGAATTTATGCGACGCTTCGCCGGCGGCATTGTGCAACGCCTTTCGCTACAATTATGGCGAACTACAAGATTGCACGATGCTGCTGGACATCGGCGCGAAGACGAGCAACCTGCTTTTTTTTGAGCAGGGCAAGGTTTTTTCCCGCAGCGTTGGCCTCGGCGCAAATGCCATCACGCAGGATTTTGCGCAAGAGAGCAAGCTGAAGTTCGAAGTCGCCGAGCAGATCAAGGTCAAGGAAGGCTTCGTGAGTCTCGGCGGCGCGTATGAGGAGCCGGAAAATCCGCATCAGGCGGCGATTTCAAAAATCGCGCGGCAGTTCATGACCAAACTGCACATCCAGGTCAACCAGACGATGCAATTTTATCGCGGCCAGCAGGGCGGTTCGGCGCCGCAGAGATTGTTTCTGGCCGGCGGCGCCTCCATCATGCCTTACACGGCGCAATTCTTTGCGGAAAAATTGAACGTGCCGGTCGAATTTTTCAATCCGTTCCGCAGCGTGCATATTGATCCGGCGGTGCAACTGGAGGAACTTGCGCGCGTGGCCAACTCGCTCGGGGAAGTCGTCGGTCTGGGCCTGCGGAATCTGGCGAATTGTCCGGTGGAAATGAATTTGATGCCGGCCAGCACATTGCGCTGGCAGCGGTTCAACGAGAAGAAGCCGTATTTCATTGCGACGGTGTGCAGTTTGGTGCTGGTGGCGTTTGCCGTCGGTCTGCTCTTTGAAAGACTGGCCACCTCAAAAGAGGATGAACTGGCGAAAATCCAGCCCGACGTGCGGCAATTGCAGGAGAAGTCCGACCGGTTCAACCGCGTGTATAGGCGGCTGCTTGCGACCCAAGCGGACGCGAACCAGGTCGAGACGTGGATGCAGGATCGGTATTACTGGGGCGATGTGCTGGCGGAATTGCGCCGCGCGTTAATCCTTGCGGAAAACGACGTGCAGACAAAATTGTCCGCGCAAAGGCCGGGCGTGCAAGCCGGCATCTGGATCGAGCAGATGACGACCATGTCCGCGACAACCTCAACCGCTAATAATAATGCGCCGACATTCAATTATGGCAATTATGGCGAACCGTCGCGCGGCATGCCGCAAATGGCCACCCCAAATTACCCGCCTGGCGCATCAAATCAGACCAATCAAACCGGCGTCGTAACTTTGGTTTGTCGCGCGGTGAGTTTGTCGGATGTGGATCCGTCGGCAAACACCACCATCGCCTACGCGCTGGAAAGCGAACTGAAAGCCAGCCCCTATTTTGATCCCGCGACGACGCAACTTTCCGGCCAAATCACGGCCGACGACGCTTCCGGCACGTTTACTTTTGGGGTAACGGTCGCGCTCAAAAATCCGTTGAATTTGTGACATGGTCTGGATAAAGCGAAATTTATTTTTTGTCATCGTCGCCATCCTGGCTGTCGGGTTGCTGGCGGCGGCGGGTGTTTATGGTTTCAAGAACTGGCGGCGCAACGCCGCGGGAATGGCGACATTGAATGAAGCTTACAACACGTTGAAACAGCTTCACACCCAAAACCCGTCACCGGGCAACGACCAGGTCAACAACATCGAAACCGCCCGCCAACAGGAAGAAGAACTGCGTGCGTGGATTGAGCAGGCGCGGAATTATTTTCAACCCATCCCGCCGATTCCGAATCCGACGGCGGACGGGGTGACCAGCGAAGCCTTTGCGGCCGCGTTGCGCCGGACGATTGACCAACTGCAACACGAGGCCCAGGACGCCAGCGTCCTGCTGCCGCCGCAGTATAATTTTTCCTTTGAAGCCGAGCGTTCGCTGGTGAGGTTCGCTCCCGGCAGCCTCGATCCGCTGGCGGTGCAGCTTGGGGAGGTGAAGGCCATTTGTGAAATTTTGTTTGCGGCCAAGATCAATTCCCTGGACAACCTGCGGCGCGCGCGCGTATCGGGCGATGACGCCGGCGGGCCGCAATCGGACTACCTGGACGCTTCGTCCTCCAGCAATAATCTGGCCGTCTTCACGCCATATGAAATCACCTTCCGCTGTTTCAGCCATGATCTGGCCCAGGTGCTGTCCAATTTCGCCTCATTGCCAAACGGGTTTGTCGTCAAAGGCATCAATGTGCAGCCGGCGGCGGCGGTCGCCGCCGCGTCCGCCACGCCCGGCAACTTTCCCAATGCTTACAATCCTCAAGCGCCGTTCATGGCGCGGAACCAGCCGGCATCTCTTCCCACGCCTGAAGGCAGGAGTGGATTGCGGACGGTGCTCAACGAACAGCTTTTGACCGTCACGATGGACATCAATCTCGTGAAATTGTTGCCGACGAATTAAAACGCATGGATTTCCTCAAGAAACATTACGAAAAGATTTTGCTGGGCGTCGTTTTGCTGGGACTGGTCACGGCGGCGGTGCTATTGCCGTTCATGATCATGAGCGACCGCGAGAATTTGGAGGTCACGCGGATGGGTATTATCAACCGTGTTCCCAAGCCGCTTGAACCGCTGGATTTGACCTCGGAAAGTAATGCGATTCAGCGTTTGCAATCACCTTACAATCTCGATTTTGAAACGACCAACAAGTTGTTCAATCCCGTCGAATGGCAGCAGGCGGTCAATGGCGCCCTCATCAAGCTGGCCAACGGCAGTGAAGTCGGCCCCCGCGCCGTCGTCGTCACTCAAATCACGCCGCTGTATCTCCTGCTTACGTTGGACTCGGTGGAGACCAATGAATTTGGCGCGCGTTACATCATCGATGTGGAACGTCAGGCCGCGCAAAATCCCTGGGAGCGCGGGCAACGGCAGCATTATTCTTCATTGGATGAAAAAAACGAGACTTTCACCATCCGCTCTGTGGAAGGTCCGCCGGATAATCCGACGCGGTTGGTTCTGGGACTGACCGACACCGGCGAAGAGGCGGTCTTGTCCAAAGACAAACCGTTCCGGCGCGTGGACGGCTACATGGCGGATTTGAAATATGGTCCGGAGGACAAAAAATGGCCGAGCCAGCGCATCGGCGCAAATCTTAAATTTGACGATGACGAATATATTATCGTTGCCATCAACCAGAACGAGGTGGTATTGTCCGCAAAATCAAACCAGAAAAAAACAACGTTGCCCTATAATAATTCCCAATGACATCTGCCGGCGGCGGCGTCCGGGTATTCCGGCGTTGCTCCCGATTAACCCGCGCAAATCCATGACAAAAGCAGTTTCCATTTCTCTCGGTTTCATGTTGACCCTGGCCGTTGTCTGTGTCGCCCCGGCCCAAAGCGATCCCACCGACATGGCGGTCAGCGAAGCGGTGCTGCGCCAGGCCAACACCATTGTTTTGCGCCAGAAACTTGCGGACGCCTCCGTTGCCACCGCACGCGGGGATTTGACCTCTGCCGCTAAATCTTACGAGGACGCCTACTCGCTCGTGACGGAAATCGGCTCCGGCATTGACGCCGAAAGGGCGCTGACCATTGCCGGCCTCACGTCAACGCGGATGCAACTAGCGCGCAACGCCCAACGCGATGGCGATTATCGCGAAGCCGATACGCAAGTAGCCCGCGTCTTGAAAGTGGACCCGCATAACACCGCCGCCATCGCGTTCAAAATACAAAACGACCAGATGCTCGCCGCCATGCGCGGCCAAGTGCCCGACGACGAGACGTTGCAACAAATTCCCGCCATTACCGATGAGCAGACGCGCGCGGACACCCTGGTGCGCGACGGCAAGATGCTTTACGAGATGGGCAAGCTGGAAGACGCCGAGGTCAAGTTGCGTGAGGCCTTGAAACTGGACCCGAACAATCAAGGCGCTTTTTATTATTTGAATCTGGTCAAGCAGGCCAATTATAAACACGCGGAGGATGTTCACACGGTTGACAACGCAACTCGCATTGTGGAGGTGGCCAAAGCATTCGATTTGCCGACGGATAACTACCAGCTGCAGGTGCCCAATCCCTACGCCTCGACAAATCTTGTGCATACCGGTCCCGGGCGTGAAGAGATCGTCAACAAACTTGAACGCATCCGGCTCGACTCCGTATCTTACGATGGTCTGCCCTTAAGCGAGGTCATTCGGAATTTGAGCGAACAGGCAAAACTGCGCGATCCGGACAAGAGAGGCATCAATTTCCTTATTAATCCCAACCCGGACAATTCCGCGTCTGTTATGACAACCGGTGGCTCTGGTTCCAATCCATTTAATCCGAACGGCGGATTTAATCCGAACGGCGGACAACCTGCCCAGACCCAGATTGATCCCAACACGGGTTTGCCTATCACCGCCAGCTCCGGCGGCGGCGGAGAACAGGAGGACATAAATTCCGTCATCATCAAAATCAATCCGCCGCTCACCGATGTGAGTCTGGCCGACGTGCTGGACGCAATTGTGCAGGTAGCTGATCACCCCATCAGATATACCATTGAGGATTATGCCATCGTCTTTTCCGCCAAGGGCGCGGAACAGGCGCAACTTTACAACCGCACGTTCAAGGTGGATCCCAACACGTTTTACCAGGGTTTGCAAAGTGTGAGCGCATTTAGTTTTGCTACCGTGACCAGCAGTGGTAGTGGCAGCGGTGGTGGCGGTGGCGGCGGTGGCGGTGGCGGCGGCGGTGGCGGCGGCAGCGGGTCAAGTCAAACTGGCGCAGTGGTGCCGGTAGTCAACGTTGCCCCGGGTAGTAGTGGTCTTCGTTCGACTGGCAATGGTGGCGGTGGCGGCGGCGGCGTTGGTGGTGGCGGTGGTGGTGGTGGCAGTGCCACCGGCGGCGGCGGTGTCACCGGTTTTGGCGGTATCGGCGTCGGTGGCTCCGGCGGCGGCGGGGTGGATTATGTGACCTTGAACGGTCCAATGCAGAATGTCAGCATTGCCGCTAGAACTTTCTTCGCGACCTTGGGCGTGAATCTAAATCCGCCCAAAAGCATCTTCTTCAATGACCGGCTGGGCGTGTTATTCGTCCGCGCGACCATGGAGGACCTGGAGACGATTGAAAATGCCGTTGAAACGTTGAATGAGGTGGCGCCACAAGTTCACATCAAGTCCCGTTTTATCGAAGTGGACCAAACCGACAGCAAAGGTCTGGGGTTTGACTGGTATCTGGGGCAGTTCGGTTTGGGAAATTCTGTTGTTGGTCAAGCCGGCAACGCCGGGACGGTCAATGTGCCCGTTTCAGCAGCCAATCCATCCGGAACGTTTCCGGGCAACCTTATTAATGGCACCGAGGTTGCAGGCACGGTGCAAAGTCTGACCAGCGGCCTCAATAATTCTGCCCTCCCGAGCATTGCCTCCATCACGGGCATCTTGACCGATCCCAACTTCCAGGTCGTGCTACACGCGCTGGAAACGCGCGTGGGAGCTGAAGAACTGGCCGAACCGGAGGTCACCACTACCAGCGGACGACAAACCGAGATGCGGGCGACGCAGGTCATAACGGTCGTCACGGGCTTTAGTTTCCAAAGCCCGCCCGCCTCAACCTCGACCGGCGGCGGTGGAACCACCATTAATAATCCCGGACCCTCCGCTATTACGGTTGACGACCAACAAGTGGAAACCGGCCCGCTTCTGGATGTGGTGCCGTATATCTTGTCGGACGGTTACACCATCAACCTTACCTTGATTCCATCATTGACGGATTTCAACGGCTATGACACGCCGCCCAGCGTTGCCAACGTCACCTCCGGCCTCCAAGTGGTGCAATTGCCCATCATCCTGCCGGATTTCACCGTGCGTCAAGTCGTCACTACCGTGAACATCTGGGACAACCAGACCGTCGTCATCGGCGGGTTGATTTCTTCAACGGTTAACAGCGAATTGGACAAAGTGCCGATGCTCGGTGATTTGCCGTTCCTGGGAAAATTGTTTCAGAGCCAGACCAAGACATCCGTGAAAAAGAATCTGATGATTTTTGTGACGGCCACGATTGTGGACCCGGCCGGCAATCGTGTGCATTCGGACGATGAACTGCCGTTCGCGCAAGCTTCCCTGCCGCCGCAGCCGCCGGGAGCCGGACAAATGAACGAGACCGTTGAACCGGCCACGTTGCCCGCGCAGTGATGCTGCCGGGCAAGCCAGGCTGCGGAACCCGGCCAGGGGTTGACCTTTAAAAAATTTGTGGACCGGTTGCTGATTATTGACGGCCACGCCTACGCCTATCGCGCGTTTCATGCGATTCGCGATTTGCGCGCTCCGGACGGTCAGCCGACGAATGCGATTTACGGCTTCGTCAAGATGCTGGCCAAAATGCGGGCGGACGTCGCGCCGACGCATTTGCAGGTGGTTTGGGACGGCGGCTTGAGCGCCGAACGGCTCGCGGTTTTGCCGGAGTACAAGGCGCAACGGCCGGCCATGCCGGATGATTTAAGACCGCAACTCGACGGTATCGTCGGTTGGTTGCAGGCGGCCAACGTCGCGTCGTTTTGTCGCGCAGGCGTTGAAGCGGACGATTACATCGCCTGCCTCGCGCGGCGTGCGGCGGAAAAAAATGTGCCGGTGGTCATTGCCAGTGCGGACAAGGATTTTATGCAGTTGGTTTCGCCGCGCGTGGGGTTGTTGAATCCCAACGACAAAAGCGGAACCATTTGGACGGACGGGCGGGTGCGGGAGAAAACCGGCGTTGAACCGTCGCAAATCGTGGACTGGTTGGGGTTGATGGGCGACAGCGTGGACAACATTCCGGGCGTGCCCGGCGTCGGCCCAAAAACCGCGGCGGAATTGTTGAACCGGTTTGGCTCGGTTGAAAATTTATTCGCGCGGCTGGACGAAGTGAAGTCCGAAAAACTGCGCGCGGCCCTGCGCGATTCGGCGGACGTGGTCCGGCGCAACCGTGAATTAGTGCGGTTGCGCGACGATTTGCCGTGCGAATTTTCGCCGGCGGAATTGGCGGAAAAACCGGCGGATGCCGGACAACTGCGCGGGTTATACCGGCGCTGGGGATTCAAGGGATTGCTCACGGCGCTGGAGGAGCCGGCGCGCGGGCAGACACAGGCGATCTTGATTTAGAAAAAAAATGAATTTGCGAAGCTGGATGAAAAGTTTTTTTGTGACGCCGTTGGACTTTCAACGGCGACCGGCCGGTTTGGGTGAAAGATTTTTTGGACAAAGCGCCCCGTCGCGTCTAAAATCTGTAAAGCTCATTATGCCTTTGTTGTCCACCCGCAGCGCCGTCATTTGTTTTTGCTGGGGATTGTTTCTTGCAATTCCCGCCGCCGCTTTTGCCCAGACCAACTATTACACGACCAACGGGACGGAATACGCCATAATTGGTTCGTTGCCGGGTGACCAGGTTTTTCCTGATGTCGCCATCAACACCAACGGCGGTTTCGTGGTCTGGCAGGACAACATCACCGACAGCGGCGGTTGGGGCATCAGCGCGCAGCAGGTGAACGGCACGTTGTCGGGAACGCTCGACACCTTCCGCGTGAACAAGCAGGGCACGAACAATCAGGAAAATCCGCGCGTGGCGTTGTTGAATAACGGCGGCGCCGTTTTCGTGTGGCAGGGCGGACTGGAGGGTTTCCAGCACATCTACGCCGGCTTCCTCAACTCAAGCAACGTTTTTGTGAACACCAACGATGTCTTGGTCAGCGTGCCCACAAACAATTTCCAGATTAATCCGGCGGTGGCGACCTTGACCAACGGCAACGTCGTGATCGTTTGGGGTAGTTTCGATGAAGCCGGTTCCAACAGCCTGCAGGACGTCTATGGCCGGATTTATTCACCGGCCGGTCAGCCACTCACCGGCGAATTTTTGATTAATCAATTCACGCCATACAACCAGCGCACGCCAACGATAGCAGCCCTGCCCAACGGCGGATTTGTCGTCGCCTGGGTTTCCGAACAGGAAAATATCGTGGGAGTTCCAAATGCGAATGCCGTGACTCCCGACCAGGAGACTTATCCCAGCGTGGACATCTACGCCCGGATCTACAATAGCAGCGGCACTCCCCAGGGGAATGAATTTATCGTCAACACGGATTCAAATCCCTGCGCCAATCCCGGTATCGCCGCCGGTTCCGACGGGGGTTTCGTCGTGACCTGGGATGCCCGCAATATGGCGAACCCGGGCAACGGCCTGGATATTTATGCGCGGCCATTTTCCAGTGCGGCTGTCGGCGGTACCACGCTGCTGGTGAATACCTATCTCTACGGTGATCAATACGCGCCTCGCATCAGTTCGCTCGGAACGAACTATCTTATTGTATGGACAAGTTTGGCGGAGGATGGTTTGCGCAAGGGTGTGTATGGACAATTTTTGCTGGGTAACGGTTCGGAAATCGGCGGCGAGCATCTGGTTAACAACACAACCTTCAATACATCAATGCAGCCGACGGTCGCTTCGGACGGCGCGGAGCAATTTCTGGTGGTTTGGACGAGTTTTACCGGCACACCCTATAGTTTTGATTTATTTGCACAACGCTATATCAACAGGGCTGCAATTTTGGAGCCGATGGCCGCGCCCTTCGTTTATGCGCCGTTCGTCATCAGCAACGGCGTTTATCAACCGCAACTGCAGGTCTCCTGGCCGCCGCTGCTCGGAATTTCCGTTTCCAATTACGAAGTCTATGTGGACGGCGCAACCAACCCGGTCGCCACGACGACGAGCAATGTGTGGACGATGACCGCCGCAAACGGTTTGACGACCAACAGCACTCATTCGTTCCAATTGGATTATGTGACGACCGCTGGTGACCGTTCGCCCCTTTCACCGGCGGCTGCTGGCACGACATGGAGCGGCGTCCAATGGTATGGAATTCCATACGAATGGATGGAGGAATACTACGGCACGAATTCCGCCAGTTGGCCCGTCAATGTGAATGCGCCGCTGTCATCCGGCGGATTGAGCCTGCTGCAGGTGTTCTTGAGCGGCGGCGACCCGCTTGACCCCAGCACCTGGCTGCAGACCCAATTGCTTAATACCCCGCAAGGGTTGTTCCTGACGTGGAACACCATGCCGGGTCAGACGTATCAGGTGCAGGTGACGACGAACTTTTCAACTTGGACCAATGTGGGTGCGCCGCGTTTTGCGGCGGACGTTAGCGATTCAATTTTTGTCGGCAACAGCGCGGCGGGTTATTACCGCGTCATGCTTTTGCGCCAGTAAAATTTCTATGCGGCAAATGATTAAAAAGTTTTTTTGGATTGCGTTGCTGACCTTCGGTTGGCAGGCGGCGTGGGGGTTTTCTTTGCTGGGGCCGGTTGCCAATGGCGGCGATGCCTGGCAGGTGACTCTCATCGGTTATAATCCGCTTGGCGTAAGTGCGGCTCCGCCATTTTTTATTGATGGTGCTTTAACCGGTCCGAAAAATTTGGGCGAGGGATATCGCCGTGATATACCCGTGCTGTATTACGCCTGTGATGCAAATTTCATCGATTATTTCGGCTCGAATGGCGTGGCGGCTGTGCAACAGGCTTTTGCCATTTTGAATAACCTGACGAATGTTGACCGTTACAGCAGCGGTTTGACCGAATTCCCCTTGAATTCCCAGAGTGTCAATTACCAGGCATCCGCTTTGGGTTTGGCAGATTTGAAATCAACGGTACTTGCCGAGATGATGGAGCAGGTGGGTTTGGCTGACGCCGTTCGTTATACCTGGGCGTTGCACGATCGTTACGTTCCTTCCGGTGCTGTTTGCACCCCGCCGGGACCGGGTGATGGTCTGGAATACCTTGTGATTCAAAGAAATTTTGATATCACGGCCTCCCCCCTCGACCAACTTCAATATTCGGCATACGTCAATGGTGAACTTTATACCTACTATATTGATGAAAACTGTGGTGAAACACTCGCATCTCCCCCGGATGCGGATGCGTTGGAACTCCCCGTTGATCCATTGAATAACAACCCGCCGGTCGCTTCAGGATTTGGCGAGGATGCTTTGCCAACCGGCTATTTTTATACCGGGTTGACGCGGGATGACCTGGCGGGATTGCGTTACCTCATCAGTACCAACAATATCGTCACCGAGGCAACGGCAACGGGCAGCCTGCTGGAAGACACCAACCTTAGCGCGCCGCAATTGTTGACCACGTCCAACCTTTTCACCTTTGCCATGGCGACCTCGCCCACAACCAACAATCCGGCCACGCTGCAGGCGTTGTATCCCGGGCTGGTCATTACCAGCGTCTCAAATTATTTCGCCCTTGTGGTCACGACCAATGTCGTCATTTATCAAACAAACTTTCCCGGCAGCCCCGCCGGCATAGAATCAACTGTCGTCGCGAAAAGTTATACGACCAATGCCGAGGAATTTTTCGATTACACCTTTGGCAACGTGGTGACCAACACTGTTTCCACTAAAACGTCTGCCACGCTGCAAACCATCACCGTCGCGCCCGCAAACGGCTCGCCTCTCGGAAGTCCGAACGTGACCACCATCACCACGAAAAAAATCGTATTGACCAACTATCCCTCGGGGGATTTCTACCTCTTTCCCTCCAATACTTGTGGCTATGACTTCGAGCAAACCCTGCAGACCAATGTGATGGTGATCACGAATACGATTCTGTCAGCCACGAATGGCACTCTGTTCTATGCGCAGAATTTAATCACCTATTTTACGAATCACGTTTTCGTCGTGGCCCCCTGTACGCTTGCCACCAATTCGCCCGGTTTGTATCAGGGCATTGGAAGAATGCAATTTGTGCAGGAGAGTTATGACTCATTGCTGGGCCAATTCATTGAGCCGATTACCAACTCATACACGATGGTCATGGTGACCAACAGTCAGTTGGTCACCCAAACGTTCCAGCGCATCGTCACTGCGCCCGACTTTATTTATAGTGCTGCGGATTTGGCAAGTGGCCCGGCTGCAATTCCAACGGATGTTGGGTTTTCCCGCCCCACCCCTAATTTCAACCAGAGCCAGATACTCCCCGGATTGGCGGGTCCCGGCATAATTGATGTTGGGATCTCAAATGTAATTACCTTCAACAAGGTGGGGCCGGTATATGTGAATGAGTCGCCATCGTCCCTGACTTTGGCGAGTGGCTCTCTAGCATTTCTTTGGGGTTCCTTCGACGGCACAACCAATGCCCCGGTCGTTTATCCCAATGGGACCAGCATTGCGAATCTGGAAAGCGAGGTTTTATTTCAGGTTTCTCCTTCCGCTTTACCGGATGGCACTAATGCCGTGCCTTACAACGTCACGCTGACAGTCACGGGCGGCCAGTCGCCATACACCTGGTCGCTGGCTTCAAGTTCAGCCGGTTTGCCGGCCGGCTTGACTTTGTCTTCCACCGGTGTAATTTCCGGCACCCCGTCTCAAACTGGAACGTTCGATGATATTGTGGTTCAATTGACAGATTACAGCGGGCGCATCGTGGATACTGTTTATTCGATAACGATTAACTGAATCATTTTGAAATGAAATTGGCTTTTTACTCATCAACCCTGCCGGGCGGCGCGAAAATATTTGTGCTTTTGTGTTTGGCCCTGATTCCGTTTGTGGCGGCGGCCACGCAGCCGATTGCCATTTTCACCGGGCAGATTGGCAATCCTCCGCCCCAGGTTGACGCGACCAACTTTTTGAACGAGGGAACCTGGGACATTTCCACTCCTGCGCCTTTTGAAACTGCCAATACGCTTAACTATACCAACGAGGGCTCCATGGTGGGTTCCGTGGGTTGGTCTTTTGGGTTGAGTCCGGCCACCACCGGCCCGCAAGGTATGTCGGCCAGTTTCTTCAATGACAGTCCCGCAACCATTCAGGCAGACGATGGTTTTATTGCTAATCCGAGTGATGGTTATGCCGATTATTTAGTTAGTTATTTATCGGTATCAGCCACAAATATCGTCAATAAGGGCGCGCTGAGTGCCGGTGCCGGCGGCGAAATCGTATTGACCGGCTCGAATGTCACTCTGACCAGCAGTGATGTGGAAATTACACCCATTCAAGGGGTGGGTAGTCCCATTGGCGGCACAAATTTTACGCCGGATGTGTCCACCTACAGCCTGTTTTGGGGGACTAATTCCCAGGATTTGATTACCTCCACCACGGGGACTAATTCCCAGAATATGATTAGCTCCGGCCTGTGGAATGGTACCAATGTATCTGCGTTCTCTTATCTTGTGGATGGTAATGTGTTCAATGTCCCCAGTTCTTCCAATATACCCAAGGTAAACAGCGTGGACAATGTCAACGATGCCTGCGGAGCAAACAATGTTGCGGTTGAGTCTGTCCAATTTACCCCCGCAGCCGGGTCGGATTCAACCAATGTCGCCGCGTCCGTCACCAACATCGTTTATACGAATCTAACCGGCACAGTATCAATGACGAATGTCATTACCGTCAATCAGGCGGTTTTTCTGAACATTGAGGATCCCAACATAACCGGACAGGTGAGGTTTTCGCCCAGCACAATCCCGACTAACACCGCCCTGACCGTGGCGGTAAGGTTGGCCATGACCGCCACCAATGCGCTTACCCAATTACCGCAAACTTCCGCAATTTACCTTGTGGACAGGTTGGTGTCCGCAACCAATAGTGGGCTGATTCCGTCTTCGACTTTGTATGATCCGTATTATGAGTGTTCTTCGGCGGTTTTTCGACCCGCCAATTATACCGTGTCCCGGACCGATTCAGGTGGCTATTTTGCCGACGGCTCTCCCGGCAGTGGGTTGCCGCCGGCCAATTTTTTTTATAATCCAAATTTTTCCAATGCCGTGGTCCAGGCCAACTACGCTGCTTATGCCGCTTACATAGACGACGTGACTTCGGATCAACAATCCGGTACTGTTGTAACCAATTTGGGAGGGAGGATTATCATCAACGCGGACAATCTTGACCTCAACAGGGCAGGTTTGAGCGCTCAAGGCGAAATCATGATTCAGGCCAACAATTTGATTAGCAGCACGGGTGCGGTCGTGAGTTGCCAGAATTTGAGCTTTAATCTCGGTTCCCCGGGTGGCTATTTGAATTTTACCAATCTGGCCGCTTTGACCACTTCCAAGTTACAGGGAAATATCGCTGCCTATAGTTTTGTCTGGACGAACGGATTGACAGTAATGCTTCCCAACTATACCAATACTCCCCCCATGATCACGAATATCGTGCCGGTGGTGTTTTATGCCATGATCGTGGATGCAAGTTCCCTTTCATCAACGGTGCCGGTAACGGTTCAAGATTTGATTTTGAACAGCTCCAACATGGTGGTCAGCGATTCATTGTC
>JBEKBA010000036.1:0-23825 GCA_050015635.1 Verrucomicrobiota bacterium | reverse complement strand
GCGACTTCAACCGGCCCGCCACTTCCACCAGTTCGCTGTGCGCGCCCGCGCATCCAGCCCCGCCCAGAATGGTCACTCTCTGCGCCTGGTTCAACACCCGGACCAGACGGGTAATCTCCACTTCCGATGGACGCACAATCGGGTTCGGTTCGGGAAAGCGGAGTCGCGGCTTCGGGTAGGGCGCTTCGCGAAACCCCACGTTGCCCGGCAGCACCACGACCGCGACCCCGCGCCGCGCGATTGCCGTTTGCATGGCTATCTCCAAAATCCGCGGCATCTGCTCCGGCTGGGAAATCAGTTCGCAATAGTGGCTGCACTCGCGAAAAAGGATTTCCGGGTGCGTCTCCTGAAAATAGCCGCTGCCGATTTCCTGGCTCGGAATGTGGGCCGCAATCGCGACCACCGGGACCCGGCTGCGATGGCAATCGTAAAGTCCGTTGATCAAATGCAGATTGCCCGGCCCGCAGCTTCCGGCGCAAACCGTGAGCTGGCCCGTCAGATGCGCTTCCGCTCCCGCCGCGAACGCGGCGGTTTCCTCGTGTCTCACCGGAATCCATTTGATGTTGTCCCGCGTGCGGATGGAGTCGGTGATTCCGTTGAGGGAATCTCCGGCCAGACCGTAGATGTTCTTCACGCCCGCAGCCACCAGAGTGTCCACGAGCACATCGGCTACTTTTTTGTTGCCCATAACTTTCAGTTTTTTTTCCGTTGTTCGTCCGGTTGTTTTATCGGGTGATCAGGACCCGGGCTTTTGACCATGATTGCCGCTTGCTCGGGCCACAGCGCACTTATGAGCAGTCCCACGACGATTCCGGTCGAAACCTCGAGAAACCGGTGGAGCGCCACAATCCTTGCGGGCTCGGCCCGTACTATAAGCAGGACAATGGCGAGCGCAATTGCGGCGAAACGATTTGCCGCGTGGTCGAGTCGCAACGCCGCCGACAACAGGCCGACGCCAAACACCCCGAATCCGAAGACAATCGCACCCGGTCCAAAATGTGCCGCCAGCAAAGCGCCGGCGATGGCGCCCAAAGCTGTTCCTACCAACTGCTGCCAGGACAAGGCCAGGGCTGCGGGAAAGTCTGATTGCACAACAACCAACGCCGTAATTGGCGCCCAATAAGCTTCAGGTAATCCAACGAACCGGGCCACGAGTAATGCCAGCACTGCCGCAATCGTCGTTCTGACAGGATGCACGAGACTTTTTTTCAGCGACGCCAGTTGTTGTGTCTTCATAAGATTGTGCCCGATGAACATCAAAATTGTTGATTAAAGTTTTAAACTTTTCATTGTCCATGGCCAAGATGTTTAGACACAAAGCAGCGTGACGGTACTTGCGGACGGCCACCACTTGCGAAGGGCCAAGATGATGAAAACAAAAAACCAACCGCCAAGGCTTTAACCACGGATGGATGCAGATAAGGTGTTAAAATGAAAGATTCATTGCCAACCGCTTCCAGTATTTGGTAAATAACGCGGGCAGGTCGGGATCAGAGGCGATTTGCAATTGCTCAAATGCAATTTGCAAAATGTTTTATTTTGTTTCGTGATAACCGGGAGTTCCAATAGACATATAATACGCGGCCTTACAAAGCGATTTTACTTTCAAATTAACCGGCACGCCACTTGCATATTATTGAGGTAGCTTATGAAGAAATCAGCATTATTCAAAATGGCGTTGCTAATTTGCGCCGCTTCGTTCTTCGCAGCCGGATGCGTTGTCTCTCCCGATCCGGGAGCGCCGGTAACGACTGTTGGGGCGCAAGTTGATGTCGATGCAGGTCCTCCGGCGCCAATAGTGGAAGCAGTTCCCCCCGCTCCCGCCATTGGTTTTGTCTGGATTGAAGGTGACTGGGTCTGGAACGGTCATTGGGTGTGGGAAAGGGGTCATTGGGACCGCCCGCCATATCCGGGCGCTATCTGGGTTCCGCACCGGTATGCTTATCAAAATGGCAAACATGTATTCGTTCGGGGTGGGTGGAGATGACCCCACACCTGTCTTCATTCAGATTGCGTGGGAATAAGTTTCTAATAACCAGTGAGTAACTTGGCAAATAAGTCGCTTGCTTACTTGGGTATGTTCTGACGTTCTGTCTGTCAGGAACAGACGTGCAGTGAGTACCCTGGTTTCACCCCCCTCACCCGCGCCGATTTACAGCAAGGTTTTTTACATCAAATTTTATATGCATTATGGCTTGAGATTATGGCTTGCCCGGGTAAGCGTGCTTTTGCTTTGTTTTGTTGGTTCGCAGCAACTGGCGTCGGCACAGGCCAGCCTTTCTTTATCCTGGATCTATACTTCGACAAGTGAGACCGGATTTGGTGTCCAACGGGCGACATCCGCAAAAGGCCCCTGGATTCAGGTTGGGACGGTAGCAGCGCCGACGACTTCTTATCTGGACACCGGTTTGAAATATTCGACCACTTATTACTATCGGGTTTGGGCTTACAATGCGGAGGGGAATTCACCTTTTTCCGGAGCAGCTTTTTTAAAAACACCGCCAGCGCCCAACCCGGTGGTGAGCATTGTTTCGCCGAAAGTGAACGAATATTGGAGCAACTCTGTGTTCATGGTGAGCGGCAAGGCCGGTGACAATGTGGCTGTCTCCAATGTGTTGGTTTCGCTGAACGGATCAGGCTGGACGAATGCATCCACCGGGAATGGGTGGACGAACTGGACGGCGAATGTGACGCTGATACCGGGGTTGAACGTGGTTCAGGCGTATGTGGTGGACATCAGCGGCAAAGTCTCGACCACCAACACCGTCAAATTTGACTATATCTTGAGCGCGGTGTTGGCGGTGCAAACCAACAGCAGCGGAACTATCAGTCCGCGTTACAACGGCGCGTTGCTGAAAATCGGCGCACACTATGCGATTACGGCCAGGCCGGAGAAAGGTTTTGGCTTTGTCAACTGGACGGATGGCGACGGCAACGTCATCACCAACGACGCGACGCTGAAATTTATCATGGAATCGAACCTGACCTTCGTGGCGAACTTTAAGGACATCACCCCGCCGACATTGAGAATCACCGATCCAACTTCCAATTTGCGCTGGAGCAACGCCCTCTTCACCGTCACCGGAAAAGCCGCTGACAATGTGGCTGTCTCCAATGTGTTGGTTTCGCTGAACAAAGGCGCGTGGATAGAGGCAACCTTGTCCAGCGGCGGCGACTGGACGGCGCAGGTTGACCTCACCCCCGGCATCAACACCATCCAGGCTTACGCGGTGGACACCAGCGGCAATGTGTCGGCGACCGACAAGGTGAGTTTCCTCTATGTTTTGAAAGCGCCTTTGACCGTATTGATTAATGGCAACGGCAGGGTAAGTCCCAATTACAATGGCGCCCTGTTGCAAATCGGGCAGAGCTACCCAATTAAGGCGTTGGCGTCGGCAGGTTATGTATTCACGGGCTGGACGGGGAGCTTGACGACCAACGGCACGACGCTGAGATTCATCATGGCGTCGAACCTGACTTTCACGGCGAACTTTGTGTCCAAATCGCAATTGAGCGTGCAGATTTTGCCGCCCGAAATCAGCGACCTGAGCGTGAATCAGAGCATGGCCACCATTTCGTTCGAGAGTACAACGGGTCTGCTTTACACGTTGGAAAGCAAAGATTCGTTGACCGATGCGAACTGGACGGCGTTGTCCGTTTCAATCCCGGGAACCGGTGAGGGCGTCAGTTTGACCGACTCCAATGCGCCGACGGTCTGCCGCTTCTACCGCATCCGCGCCCAGGCTGCACCGTGAGTTGAAAATTTCCGCACAGGTTTTTTAGAACTCGACCGAATCAGCACGAACTGATTTCAAAGTTTATGGCTGGAGAATGACCTTTAGCGAGTTTTGAAAACCTGCGACATTGTCTTTGGTGATCGCATGCGCAGGGATAAGGATTTTCCCATCGCCCAACTGCGTTTTGTCACCGCGAAGATATTTTTCCATGCGGATCAGGGTTTGCCTGCCAATCTCGAAGGGTTTTTGGACAATCGTGCCGTATATGTCACCGGCGGCAATCCCGGCCAGCGTGTCGCTGTCTTCATCAAAGCAAACAATCTTCACCTGCCCGGCCTTGCCCGCGCCGCGCACTGCGGTGAGAATTGCCGGTCCGTCGTAACTGTAAAGACCGACCATGCCCGCAAGGTCGGGATACTTCACCAGCGCATCCTGCGCGTTTTTCAGGGCGATGGGGCTTTTGGTGCCATCCGCAAGAGTTTCTATGATCTGAATGTTCGCCCCGGCTATTCCGTTTTGGATACCTTGAATGCGTTCGATTGTATTTTGCGCGTTCGGATAACCGACGAATAAAATGATTTTGCCGCCCCGGGGCAGCGCGGCTTTGATTAATTCCGCCGCCTGCATTCCGGCGGCAACATTGTCCGTGCCGATGTAACACGCGCGCCTGCTTTTTTCCGCGTCGCTGTCCGCACAGACCAAAAGCGTATTGGTGGCGATGTTGTTCAGGAAATCCGTCTGGTTTTCGGCGTCAATCGGACTGATGGCGATGCCGTCCACGCCGCCGGCGACGAGGTTGCTCAAAATTTCCTGCTGCGCCTCCGCCGTGTGATCGGCGGGAAAGCGGAAATCCAAATCCACGTCACCGAGTTGCCTGGCAGCGGTATCGCACCCCAGCCGCAAGATTGACCAGAAATCGTCCGAACTGCTGCCGACAAAAGCCAGCCGCAATTTTTTTTGCGATGTGTCATTGGCAGTCCCGTTGTTTTTGTTATTGCAGCCCTGGAACAATGCCATCACACACAAGATCAGGATGGAGAAATGAACTCTTTTCATAATTTTGCGACGGTTTTTGTTATCAAGAATTTACACGCTGCCCGATCATTATCAATTGATATTGGATGGTGGCCCGGTTTGAAATCAATTTCAACGATGGACAAACAGAATCCATCAAGCGGCTCATGCACGGCTCGGACCGGGTGAATATGGCAAATCCCGATCCTGACTGGATAAAACCAAAAAACATGAGTACCCTCCGGCGACAGATGCGCAAACGTTTTTTATTTTCCGGAATTTTAGCTGCCGCAGCGGCCTGGATGTTCGTCAGTTTTTGGTCGCCGGATCAAATTCACGGAGTAGAATCGAATCAACAAAACAACCGCTGGGAATCCGCCATCGAGGAATTCGAAGCTTCGGACAAAACAAATCCGCCGCCGCAAAATTCAATTCTATTTGTCGGCAGCTCCAGCATCCGTTTCTGGCCAGACCTTCAGCGGGCCTTTCCCGGACATAAAGTTTTCAAGCGTGGCTTTGGCGGTTCGGAATTATCGGATTCAGTTGCATTCGTCGATCGGATTGTCATTCCTTACAAGCCCAAAATAATTTTGCTTTATGCCGGCGACAATGACCTCGCCGCCGGCAAATCACCGGAACAAATTTTTTCCGATTTCAAAATGTTCGCGCAAAAAGTCCATGTCCCGCTGCCACAAACTTACATCGGCTATATCGCAATCAAACCGTGCCCCGCGCGCATAAAATTGTTGGGCGAGGTAAAGACTACAAATCGTTTGATTAAAGAATACGCCGGACCGGGCGATAAATTGCTTTTTATTGACGTATTCACGCCGATGCTTGACAAGGATGGCGGACTTCGCCCGGAATTATTTATTCAAGACGGCCTGCATCTGAACGAAAAGGGATACGCGCTTTGGGATTCGATCATCAAGCCGGTGCTTGATAAATACGATGCGCCGTAACAATAAAATAAATTGAATAAATGAAAGCGCCGGTTTCAGATTGTGAAACGGGCGCTTCCAACAGCGAATTTTTTAGTATGTCCAACCGCCGCGGATGAAGACATGCACCCCATTGCGATATTCGTAACGGTGCGGAACCCAGACGGCACCCGGATGCGGTGGATGAGCCCAACGACCATGTTCCCACGCCCAATGACCGCGCCAAACCCAGTTTCCACCAATCCAAATGAAAGCCGGACCGGGCGCAATCGTGACTGTTTCCACAATCGGCGGTGGTGGCGCACCATCAACCACGACTTCCTGGCCTACCGCGGCCTGAGGTGGTGGCGCCTGCCGATAAACCGTTCGCTCGCGAATCACACAACCGCTCACCAGCAATGAACCGACGGCGATCAGGAGAATTGATTTTAGTAATGATAATTTTTTCATGTGCAAACCTAGACGGTTCCCGGACAAGAAAAGTTTCAATCATTAACACGGTCCTTGCGGACGGCCACCACTTGCGGACGGGCAGCGTGACGGTGCTTGCGCACGGCCAATGCGCCAGACGGCACGGGGGATGGGGGATAGGGTCCAGGAAATCGGGAACAAAAAAAGAGCGTACGCTGCACCCAAATTATAAAAATAACCGCGGATGGGCACGAATATCCGCCGGACCTGTTTGCAGGGTTGCCGCAGGGACGTTGCCAGGCATTCCCCTGAATCCGGACTAGGGGACCTGCGTTTTTGGCAGGGGAGCAGGGGTGGCGGTCGCCGGTTCGGCGTCGGTTTCGTCGAGGAAATTATCCAGCACTTCCAGATAGGCATCAATGGAGTCGCCGGCGTCGGGGCCGAGGTCGCGCTTGAGTTCCCGCAATTGATCCGCTGACGACTGTGCCTGGCGTCGCAGGTCATCCATGTTCAGCTTCCCGCTTGCCAGGCCGCTGACCAGATCGTCATAGTTGCTGGCCGCCTCGGGGTTGCCGGTGAGCAGTTGTGCGCGAATTTGCCCGACAAGATTGGTGTTCGCGCCCAGATTGCGAAACGCAGCGGGCAAATCCAGGTTGGTGTTCGTCGGGTCAGTCAATGAACCGGCGGTTGGCGGATTTGTTGGCACGAAGACTTGAGCGACATCGGCTGCCGCTTTGGGTGCGGCGGCGTTCGTGCCAAAGGCAACGCTCGCAACCTTTTTGCGCGGCACATTGATTATGCCCAATACTTCGCTTTCCAACACCACGTTGTCTGCGGACATGGACAACACCTTGCCGAAGTAACGGTCGCCATTTTGCATTTCCACCATGTCAGCGCGCAGCCGGGGCGCGGCAACAACCATGAAAAAAATTCCAGCCGAAACGAACAACAGCCTGGCACTCATGGCAAGAGGATAGCTCATCGGAGGACTCCTGGCAAATTGAGGCGAGGACATCGTGCTGACGTGCTTTCACTTTTGCCGGCTTGTTTCGTCCGGCTTGCGTATTTTTCCGCGTTTGACAAAGATGTCTTCATGAACGATTTCAACTTTTATGAATCTTCAACTTGAAAATAAACTCGCGCTGGTCAGCGGCTCGACCAAAGGCATCGGCCTCGCGATTGCCACTTCACTCGTCCGCGAAGGCGCACGCGTCATCATCAATGGTCGCACGGAAAAATCGGTGAATGAAGCCGCGGAGAAAATCCGCAAATCCGTTCCGGCGGCAAAGCTGGAGATGTTCGCCGGCGATTTGTCGAAGGCAGGTGATGCGGATTCGCTGGTGAAACGATTTCCGAATGTGGAAATTCTCGTCAACAATCTCGGTATCTTTGAACCGAAACCGTTTGAACAAATTCCGGACGATGACTGGCGGCGTTTTTTTGAAGTCAATGTGTTGAGCGGTGTGCGATTGAGCCGCGCCTATTTCCCCGGCATGAAACAACGCAATTGGGGGCGCATCATTTTCATCAGCAGCGAGAGCGGATTGCAGATTCCGGCGGAGATGATCCATTACGGAATGACGAAGACGGCGGAAATCGCCGTGGCGCGCGGTCTGGCGGAATTATGCGCCGGCACAAATGTGACGGTGAATTCGGTGCTGCCCGGCCCGACACGTTCCGATGGCGTGGATGAATTCGTAAATCAATTGAGCGGTGGAAAACCGTTCGCGGAGTTTGAAAAGGAATTTTTCGAGAAGGTGCGTCCGACATCACTGCTCAAGCGTTTTGCGACCACGGAAGAAGTGGCGAATTTGGTGACTTATGTTTGCAGTCCGCTTTCATCGGCGACCAATGGCGCGGCGTTGCGGGTGGATGGAGGCGTGGTCAAGTCGGCTTTCTAGTAATAATATATGCAGTTCAAAAAGCAACAGTCTGTGTGTCATTTTGACGCAAACTGATTGGACTCTGATAAAAATTGGTTGGATTAGCTTGGATTAGCTTGGATTGAGTTTGATTCTTAAATGGCTTCGTTTGGAAAAAATGCGTTTTAGTCAGCACTGTTATCAGCCTTCAAATTTTTGGTTGGAGCCGGTTTTCAAAGAACATTTAAAGCCATTCAACAAGCGTTTAATCCAGCGCTCATCACCGGATGCGTCACTTATATCACAAACCAAAACATGATGCAAGAGGGTAGTCTATCCGATGAGCTATTTGACCGGCAATTCAAGAGTCAGACGGATTCTGGAAATGCACCATTCCGAACGCGCGAGATCGTGTTCCCAAATCCGAAGCACACGCCAGCCGGCTTTTCGCAACGTGTGCGTCACCAGCCGGTCGCGTCTTTTATTAGCGGATAATTTTCGATGCCAGAACGCGCGATTGTTTTTCGGCTTGGTTTCATGTTTGGGGCAACCATGCCAGAAACAGCCGTCAACGAAAAGTGCGAGCCGCACCTGTCTGAATACGAAGTCCGGTTTGCCGAAGATTTTTTGATTCCGCCGCCAGCCGGTGATGCGATTGCGCCGCAGTAATTTTGCCAGCGCGACTTCCGTGTCCTTGTTTCCACGCGACCGGATGCGCGACATTCGTTCTGATCGCTGCAATTTGGTGAGAAAATCAGCCATGCGCGTAAACCCGCTGGCACACGGATCAAACCGCATTCAATATCCGGTCAAGGTTTTCCGTGTGTTTGATCAAGTCCTTGCGCGCCTTTATGCACCATTCGTGATCCACACAAATTGGGCGATGACCTCTGACGCGGGACTTCAGGATGCACTTGCCGTTTTCGTCCCACTGCTTTTCGACGTGCGCCATCGTGTTCCGTGGATGAATCACCTCTTCCGGGAAAAGTTTGTATACTGTTTTCAATTCTTTCAACAACAACGCCAGCTTCTGATCTTTTTCGTTACCTTTGCCTTCTGCTATTTTCTTGTTCAACTCTATGATTTTGTCTTTCAGGATTCCCTGCAAGAGCCTGTCTTTCTTGCCGAAATCGAACAGCGCCATATCGGCGTCGAGCAACCGCTCGCGAAATAAAATGCCCTGATTCCCAAAGCACCGGACAAGTACGTCGCCGAGCTTCGCCTCAATATCAATGGTCTCGGCAACCCCAGGACAGGCCGCCGCAGCCAGCATAGAGATCAATGTATTTCAGGTTGGAAGCCATTTCGGGCGGCATTTTTATCATTGCTGGCCCGCCATGCCAGCCTTTTCCACAACCGACCTTTCCCGGCGCGTCTAGCAAACAGGACCGCTTCAAGAATTGGCTTCTGTTTCAGGGGGGCGATTCTGGATGTCGTGCTTGGCCAAGCATTTTTCAGCGTGACTTTTCAAAAATTCCGGGTCGGGTGAGAATTTCTTTGGCAGCAACAAATGCGCGCCTTCAAAGCTCGTCAGCCATGTGATTGTTTCCGTTTTATCCTTTGAAATTTTATGGAGCCGGGGCGAAAAATGGATGACAAAGTCGTCTTCAATCCACATCAAATGCCGGTCGAACGCACGGTCGTGGAGCGCGTTCAGGCAAAGGCCATTTTTTGGGTTCAAACGGTTTTTTTCGTCCTCGGCCCAGGGGATGATGTGGCTGGCCGTGAGCAGCGGTTGGACGGTCAAACCGGTAACACAACAACGGAAATTGTAAGCGGAGAGAATGCGACTGCGGAAAAAACTCTGATTCACGCGCACGCGCACAGTGGCTTCGCGTTCAATCCCGGCAGTGGGCAGGTCATTGGTGTCCACGTCCGCCACTTGCTCAATGGACTGACCAAGGCGGTCGGCCAGCAGCCGTTCACTTTCAAAGGCCAGTGTCTCCGGCTGGTTGGCGAACTCATGCCAGACCTCCTCTTCGCCTTTCGCGCCGTGTTGCATCCCACGGATGCCGCGCGCCTGCAACGACGGGTCAAGCCGGGCGAAATTGGAAAGTTTCAAGGAGACGGCACCGACGCTACGGCCAAGCAATCGTGCCAGTTGAATCACACGCGGGTTGTGCATGTGAATCGAGCCAAACGGGATTTTGCAATAGAGGTTGAAGGCGAGAATGTGTTCCTCACGTGTCCAATCTTTATTTTGCTTGGCCATAACCCTATTTCATATCAAAGTTCCCGTTCGCGTTTGCGATCTTCCATCATCGCTTTCATCACGCCGCTGCCTTTGAGCGAACCACGCAGGCTTTTGATAAATTTGGCGGTAATCGGTTTGAGGACGATACAGCCGTTTTCTTCATAAACCTGGGCTTTTGTGCCTTCCTCAACTTCAAATTCACGACGAATCCGGCGGGGAATGACCACCTGACCTTTTGCGTCAAAATTGACCGTGTCTATTTTGATGGGTGCAACCATTTCAAAAATTACACCAAACATAAAAAGTATGTCAGCGATATTTTTGTATGACTTTAGACACGAATTGCACGAAGCAGCGTGACGATGCTTGCGCATGGCCACCACTTTCGGACAGCCAATGCGTCTGACGGCGCGGAGGATGGGGGATAGGAAAAAGAAAAACAGACACGAATTAACACGGATGTTGAAAAGGCAGAAGGCAGAATGAAGAAAGCAGAAAATTCCGCGCGGGGATGGGGAAAAGAAAAAGTTGACGCGAATTGCGCGAATTAACGCGAAAAGGGATTTAACCGCCAAGGCAGCGTGACGATGCTTGCGCATGGCCACCACTTGCAGACGGCCACCATACCCAATTTGCGACGTTGCTGCCGGCACTCATTTGAGCTTGAGTCGGGCTGCGTCTTTCAAAATACAAAACAACACGCCTGCGTTCACTTCGTCAGCTTTTCATTCGCCGCGTTTTCGCGCGCCGGTCAGGCATATCTGTCCCAATGCACGCGCTCATGACCGGCCCGCAAGATTCCTTCCAGCACCGGCCCGACATAATTGGCGCGCAGGTGGATTTCCTCCATCGCCGCATCCACATTCGCCGCCGGTTCAGGCTTGCACGCGGTTTGCTTTTTTGGCGCATTCACGTCAGCGACATTTTTCCCCGCAGAGTTTTTGCTTACGTGTTTCATAAGGCAACATCTCCTACACATCCTTTAAAAGTCAACATGGAATTTTTAAAAGATTTTCCACGGTCAAGCCACGGGAATATCGGGTCATGTGTCATTTTCAATGGCAGGGACGCCGCACGGCGGTCCTTGCGGACGGGCAGCGTGACGCTGCACCCCATTACGGACAGCGCAGTCGCCGTCGCACGTTCCGCTATGGCGGCCGGGGCGCGCTGTCCTTACCACCCTAAAAGTTCGTCAAAGACATAATCCCACAAAACAACTCTCTTTTCCCGGCCCATCACCATTTTCCCTTGAAAGCGGGGTCGAGGACGGCGGGGAGCATATTCCGGACGCCGGCGCGCCGGGCGCGAATGGCCAGCAGTCTGGCTTTTCGAGCACCGAACTTTTTCACCGAAAACATTTTTCGCCGGATGACATACGGTTCCGGACTCCACATGGCCCTCCAATACGTTCGGGGCCGCGCGGAGCGCCAATCCACAATTCTTTGCACGCCGACGATGTTCGACGAACTCTTGCGCCGCCGAAGCTCCGCCCACAACCGGCGGGACATCTGTTTGGGAGGGCCAAGTTTTCCCCGCAACTTCTGATAATGCTCCCGCGCGGCGACCAGCGCCCGCGCCCGGCCACCATGCTTTTTATCGGTGAAGAACGCGGAATGAACTTTACCGTTCCGCTGCAGCCGCACAAAGAAACCGTGATTATACTTTTCCGGCTGATCAATCCGGCTGATGCCCGGCGTGCGTGAGGTGGTTTTCATAATTACGTTCTGAACCGGGGAAGTTTCGAGCCGGAGCGGATTTTGGCGGGTGTAAGACCCCTGACGGTCAACACGGCCCCGGCGACAAGCCGCGTCTGCTCATCCACCACATTCGGCGGGAGAATTTGCGCGAAGCGGCCTTTCATCTGATCAACGCCGGGAACGTCGGATTCGCCAAAACCGAAGAACTTTCCGTTGCCACTGCGGATGATGGGCAGGAATTTCTGTTTCGGCCCATCGCGTGACTCGCCCATAAGGATGACGACCTCCTGCCGGTCGAACGCCTCGGACGGCGGTTCGGTGGCATCGAATTTTTCACCCGGTTTGGCGCACGTCATCCAGACTTCCAGCGCCATAACGACGGCGGTGGCCGCGTGCGCGATGCACAAGAGCCGCGCGGTGGTGGCGAAATCGTCCTTTGCCCGGGCATCCGCGAGGTTTTCCGGAATGAACATGAGCGGGCCGTTCGCGCCGATCAGGAAAAGAGCGGGCGGCAACCGTCCCAGGTTGCGCATGGCAAAACCGGCGTAATGCCCGGCGTTGACGAGCAGGTCATCCAGCGATTCAGGTTTCGGCTGCACCACGGAAAGTTTGAATTGAAAAAAGGCGGGTGGCAAATGGAATTGAACATTTAGCGGACGGCTGGTGGAAGAGGATAACGCCCGGCACTCCCGGCCTCCGGCCTTCGACCACACACAAGGCGGCCAAACAGAGTTCCCGCTCCTGCCAATGGTTCCCCCGTCATTTGCGCGAATTACAAATCTTTCGCGGTATCCCACAAGCCGCTCAAGCGGGCTTCAAGACCGGTTGGAAAACTTACGGGCGGGAACGAGTGCGGGAACACTTTGATTGACTCTCCATCTGTCTGACCGCCTTAGGATACACAAGACCGCCGCCAACCCGCTTACAATCGTCAAAATTCCAGGTTCAGGGACACACGGAGCCGGAGGGTTGACACACTGAACCACAATGTCACATCCGCCAATATCGGTTGCGATTATATGGTTGACCCTGTTCACACCGAACTCCACAAGGACGTCTTTGGCACAAAGACCGTCAGCTGGAGTGGTTCCGGGAACATACAACTCTGAAAAGGTGGCATAAAGATTACCACTCTGGTCAAAGGCGAGATCATCGGGCGCGTCTGCACAGGCGGCTTCACAAGGGTTACTGTTGTAAGGAGCAGGATAGTCAAAGACACTCGTTTGTAGACCGCCATTTCCAACGATACCATCCGCGTTCTGAAGGGCCACGTAAAGATTTCCAGCACCGTTGAACGCCATCCCCTCGACATAGTTGATAGCATCATAGACCGTGGATGGGTTCCCTGTGGAATTAAATCTTTCAACTGTGCGGATGGTGTTTGCATAAACATTCCCCGCCTTGTCGGTGGCAAGATAGTCGCCATCGCTATCGAAAGTTATTCCCGCGGCGAAGACGGAGGCATGTCCACTTGAATTGATTTTAGAGATAATCCGGTTGCCCGGACTGGCAACAAAGAGGTTTCCGCCCGAGCCAAAAGCGAGAGCTGAAGGGCCATTCAAGCCTGAAGCAAAGGTGGACACGTGTCCGGCTGAATTGATTTCCGAAATTGTTCCGGCGCCTGAATCCGCAACGTAGAGATTACCGGCACTATTTAAAGCCAGACCTTCAGGACGGTTCAACCCGGAGGCAAAAATGGATTCTTTCCCGTTCGAATTAATTTCTGAAATGGTGCCCGCCCCCGGGTCGGACACGTAAACAATATCGCCGGCACGGGCAAGGAGTCCGCCGAACAGGAGAAAAGCGAATCCAACATTCAGCACCCCAAAATGGCGACACCCTGCCGAATAATTGAGTCCAAAGGTCATGTTGTTGTGCTTCCTTGTTTATGAATTTTGACTGAGTGCGGTGTACCAAAAATTGACAGCAGTGTATCAATATACACCAATTTGAACCTTTGTAAAGAAGTAGCCCCGGTCGTGTATGATTAGATTGTTGCCGGCAGTCTGTAATGATTATCGTTATACACCGGAAACGATAATTATGCTGGAAACCGAATCATTTAAATAGTTGGAGGATATAAAGCGTTTGGATTGTTCATGCAGGTCAAAGACTCACACGACAAAGAAAGGACATCAACACGACACCCGCCATGTCTTCCGCGTCCAGCATGTCCGACTTTTCCACCGATTGCCGGGTGCGGCCTTTGCCGGGAACGAACCCGGTTTTGACGCCGCCGGGGCAGATTGCGCCCACCTTGATGCCGCATTCGCGGAGCTCGCGGTCAAGCGCCTGCCGAACTTTGTCATGTTAATACACCGGCTCGCCCCCGAAATCGCAATCGCCGGCCCGGCACACAGAATTGACACATCATGTTTGGACGATTGAGGAATTGATCAGGTCTTTGACAGACCGAATAGTTTACCAATCGCCTCCTCAAGCGTTGGAGCGTTAGCTTGAGCGAATGGTTCGGCCAAATGCTTTTCGCGGCATTGGATTGTCCATCCGTCGAAGCCATAGCTCTTTTGCAACAAGATATAGCCACCGGGCTTTATCTTTGCCACCAGTTCTTCCGAGACAGTTATGTGCGGGGTCATAGCCGCCTTTTCTGATTGTGATTCCGGGATTAACAGCATGTCATTGGATATTAACATTGGTAAAATCAGCATGCGAATCAATCAACCGGGCGGTAAAATGCCGGTAATCGAATTTGCCATCTGAATAAATACGACGATTAGATGCGCCAGCTCTGGAAAAGTTCCCGATAAAAATCGGGATTATGCCGTTCACAAACTATCAAGGCAGGGATAGCGCGCTGCGCTGTCCCCGTCGCCAAACGCAGCGTCAGGCGGCGGAAAAAGCAGGGTTTTACCACATTCGTTCCGTCCTGCCGGACGGGGACGCCGCATCCATCGTCGCCAAGGCTATGACGGGACAAGGCGCGGCATCCCTACCACCCTAAAAGTTTGTCAAAGACATAACCCCATTAAAATGAATTCCACTGCGGCAAACACATTGGATGCCTCTGCCATGTCCCTTATGCTTGCAGGGGCGCGGCATCCGCCTTCGCCAGATGGTTACGGCGAGACAATCCAGCCTTCGCTAAAGCTACGGCGGACAAGGGGGCATTGCAGCGGTGCTGCCGCTGTGCTGCAATGCACCCATTTGAAAGTGGAAAGTTCCCCACCTGTTTTCCCAATTATTCCCCAGGAATGGCCGGGATTGATCGCGGCCACTGGATGGGGTGAACACCCCATAGCGACGGAAAGGGTTTCGGGATAATTTTACGACGTATGAAAATTAAACCGAAAAAGGAATTGAAGTTTGGCGACTTGATCACGGCGGCTCCCCAGGACTGGGGAGCGGGTCGGGCCAGAGAGATGGTGCGATATGAGAGCAACGCGCGCCAGATGGTATTCCGGGGGCAGCCGCACTTTTTGATTTCTTCCGCGAAAGAAAGGTTCGTATGAACAAAGCGAACAGTCCGGTTGACCGGATCAAGATCGCGCTGGGGATGGCGCTGCTGACAGCTTTGACGGGATGCGTGGGGTTTGTGGGCGGAGGTTACGGCGGCGAGGTGGTGGCGCCGGGTCCCGATCTGTTTCTTTTCGGCGGCGGCTATGACAGGGGGCGCGACGTGCAGGGTTATAGCAATCGCGGATTTGCAAGTCGTGCGGCAGCGCGTTCCAACGGCGGCGGGCGTGGCGGCGGCGGCGGTAAACGGTGACCGCACAACTTATTGGACGGAAACAGACCTGATGAACCTATGAAACTTTCAAACCAATTTGCACGTTTTCCCGGCCTTTTGACCATCGCCCTGCTGGCGGGTGCCTGGGGTATTTTACCGGCAGACCTTCATGCGGCGGAGCCGAACGAAGCGCAACGGTTGTTCGCGACGCCGGATGAGGCCGTAAAAGCCCTGCAGGTGGCCACCGAAGCCAAAGATACGGCGGCCTTGCAGGAAATTTTCGGCCCGGAGTACCAGGAACTTTCAACCGGCGACAAAGTGCAGGACGCGAACAATGCACAGAGGTTCGCCACGGCCATGGCGCAAGGCTCCAATCTGGTGAAAGACGGGGAGGACAAAATCACTCTTGAGGTTGGCACGAACAACTGGCCGATGCCGATTCCACTGGTGAAAACGAACGGGCAATGGTATTTCGACACGGCGGCGGGCAAGGAAGAAATCATCAACCGGCACATCGGGAAGGACGAACTCTGCGCCATCGGCGTTTGCCGGGCTTACGTGACAGCGCAATGGCAGTACGCCAACATGAACGAGGGAGTGTACGCGCAGAAATTCAAGAGCACACCCGGAAAAAAGGATGGTCTCTACTGGCCGGTGGCGGAGAACGAACCGGCCAGCCCATTCGGGCCATTGGTGGCGGAAGCTCATGTCGAGGGTTATTTCCATCACAAGGGCACGGGTCCGCACCCGTTTCACGGTTATTATTTTAGAATACTGACCCGGCAAGGCCACGCTGCGACCGGCGGGAAAATGAATTACCTGAGCCACGGCAATTTGACGGGGGGATTTGCGCTGGTGGCTTATCCGGAGCATTGGGACCAGTCGGGCATCATGACCTTTATCGTCAATCAGGATGACAAGGTTTTTCAGCGAAATTTTGGTGAAAAGACTTCGCGGATCGCGGGAGCGACGAAGGAATACAATCCGGACAACGAATGGACGCTGGTGCAGGATGAGGGAGTATTGAGCGCAGTGTCCGAGAAATGATGTCGGCTCATGCTTATGAGCGCCGACATCCGGTAACTGTTTGAGAACGATTTGCTTCAAACTCAACGGTCTGACTTGATCAGGGCGAAATCTCCTCAATTTCAAGATTGAGAAACACTGTATTAGTGTTGAACGGCAAGTTTGCCAGATTGGCTTCAATGCTATAGCTCTGGAAAGTTCCGTTGGGAATTGAATTGATCAGGAAATACTGCGGATATAAATCAGCGCCATACCAGTTGATTAAATCTCCGGATATTCGCGGAACAAAATTGTAAAAGTTGAGCTGGGCTGTGGGCACGCTGTAAGTCAAAGCCACCGGGGTGAAACTACCCGGTGACGAACCCGGTAAAATTGACAAACCGCTGTTTGAAACGAATGGCGAAAGGTTGAAAGCACACTCAACTTCGAGCGGCTGTCCGTCAACATCGGCGGTGGAATCAGGATTCTGTCCAAGGGAGCCAAAATACTGGAGTTCCCAGGAATCCATCAATCCGTTGGCATCACGGTCAGCACCGGAGGGCGGTGGTGTGCCAAAGAAAAAGTCCACTTCGCCGGTGTAAAGGCCCGTGGCCAAGTTGGTCTGGCCGGCCGGCCCATCGTTGGTGGCCACATCAAATTTGTTGCCATTGGGCGGGATCCCATGCAGGAACGAAATTCCGCCTGATGGATAAGGGGGATTGACATTGGCAATATCCGTCGGGGGCGGTGTCAGCACGCGGAAAAACAGGTTCGTTGTCGGTGTAACCATGGTAATGGGCTGTTCGGTGGTTTGCAGCGTGGCCCAGTAAAATTGCCCGTGATACCCCTCAAACTCCGGATAAACCCATTCTGTCCCGTCATACCCATCATAGTTTGTGTTCATTCCGGTCCAAGTATAGTTGTAAGGCTTGGTATGAGTGAAGATTTCCTGACCCAGCAACCGGTTTTTGTAAACCCGATAGGGGCCCTGCCCCAACCAGTTCATCCCGGTCACATTATTGCTTGGGTAATTGAAGGTGATACCCATGAAGGGTTGCAATCCCGAAAGCCAGTATTGGTAGGATAATGTGACCCAGCCATCCGGACAAATCATCCACAAGAAAGCGTTGGTTTGACTGTTCAAACTGTTGACACCGATATAGTAATTCGTTCCATCTGAATAATTGGTAAAGCTGTTGATCGCCCAAGCGGAACCAGCCACAGGCGCAGGCCCATTGTTGAAAGAAACCGGCAGATTGGAAACCGTCAGGCTGTTGAGGACACCTGTCGTGTTGCTAAAGTGGAAAGTGCGCGGGCCGTTGGTGACGATGATCTCCGTGGCACTTGTACCGACGGTAATCGCCGGTGCGCCCGTGGATACACTGCCCAGAATGCGATTCCGAATCTGGATGGGTGTGCTTAGCGGCCAGGTCCAGGTATAAATGTTATTTCCATATGGATCGGTTGCAGTGAAACGCAGTGCGTCATAATTCGTCCAATTAGCCGGAAATGAAGGCAGCGCCAAAGATCCGGAATTTCCGGGGGCCAACGATGGAACGGTGAAATTTCCGCCGTCCACACCCAGCAGGAAGCCACCGGCAAGCGCGTTGGTGCCATAGGTGTTGGTTGGATCATCAGGGTCGGGCCACCAGCCGAGCTGCCAATCGAACGTGCACTGGTCCAAATCGGTGAAATTGAACCGGTTGGTAAACGGGAGTGTCCCCGCAAATGTTGCCGGGTTTGGCGAACCGATTTGGACCGGGCTGTAAATTCTTTTGTAAGTGTAGTAACTCGCCTCCTTTTGGCGATAGGGTCCTACAATTCCATCCGGCGCGGATTGCCCCTGAACGCTAATTTGTCCCGTTGTCAAATTGGTGACAACCCCCTCGTCATCCCAAGACCAAAGGAACATGCCGACGCCATTCGCCGCTGTGCGCATGGCATCCCAATATTCCTGCAAGCTCGCGCCGCCGCCGCCGTCGTAAATCGCATGAAGGATTTCCGTGCAGGAATAGGCGGTCTTGCCCGTCCCAAGATTGTTTGTCAACGTGCTGTAAACCGGGTAGTGCTGGTCGAACAGGTTCTCAAAAGTTGCATTCACACCCGGACGAATCACCTGACGGTCCTGAACATCATAAAGGTCATAGTAATTGGTGCTGCCCGCGTTGCCGCCATCCAGGCTGGCCAGGGTGCTGCCGCTGCCCCAATTGGCCTCATTGCCATTGTCCCACGCGATGATGCAGGGATCGTTCACATCGCGGCGGATCATTTCGTAAATGTGGGTTACGCCGTCGGTGACATCTATGTCGGTTTGGTAACTGTCCATTTCTTCCAAAATATATAAACCCTGCCGGTCACATTCCTGCAAAAACGTCTTGTCTTCCGGATAGTGGCTCTCCCGCACCGCGTTGAAATTCATGTCCTTGATCATGGCCACGTCGTTGGAGCTCTGGGCATCACTTGAGGTGCGCCCGGTGGTCGGCCACTCTTCGTGATGGCAGATGCCGCGCATAACCACTTTGTTGCCATTGATGAAGAATCCCTGGTTGGCAACGAAGGTGACCGTGCGAAAGCCGATCTGATTCGTCACGCTATGCACCACCACGCCGTTGGTATCCACCAATTGGACGTTCAAGGTGTAAAGGGTCGGAGATTCGGAAGACCACGCATTGGGCGTCGGCAACGAGGCTGAAAGCACCACATTCGTCATACCGGCGGAGACTGAATTGGAAAACACGTTGCCCAACATGACATTGTTGGTGTCGGTCACGAATGCCTGCACACTGAAGTTGTTGGTGATCCCGCCCAAATAGGCGCTCACCGTTATATTGCCGTTGGCCAGCGGATTGGCCGCCACATAATCAATGTAAGTCAACGGCTTGGCTTCCAGATACACCGGGCGAAAAATGCCGGCAAATATCCAATAATCCGTGTTTCCCTCCTCGGCGGCTTCAACCGAGCCATTTGCCGAAAATTTTCGCACCGTTACCTGCAGGACATTGGTGCTGGCGCCCACCACAACGTAGGGAGTGACATCATATTGAAATTCATAATAGGCGCCTTGATGGATAGGCCCAACCAACTGGCCGTTGATGCTTACGGACGTGTCGGTCATGACACCTTCGAACACCAGAAAGATTTTCATTCCCGCCCATGCTGATGGCACGGCAAAAGTATTGGTGTAAAATCCGGTTTCCGCATTGGAGGAGGTGACGATGCCGCCGCCGTTTTGCGTATATGAAAAGGTCCCATAACCCAGGCTCGGCCAGCATGAAGGCACTGGAATATTGGTGGCGATTCCGGCGAGGCGACCGCTGGAAACCGAGAATTGCCACGGAACCGTGTTGTTCTTGTCCGTGCCGGAGAGATATTGAATTTGCGTCTGCTGCGCCAGGGCGGCATTGGTGGCCAACGTAGTGAATGATTGCGAAGGCGTGGCCCAGACGTTTCCGACGACATTGGAGGCTGCGGCGGCATAGTAATAAGTCGTATTGGTGGACAGGCCGGTGATCACATAACTAAAACTCCCGCCTTGCACTCCGAGGACAACACTATGGCTCCAGGCAACGGCATTGGTACCGCCATCAATCGGGCCGTAATACAGAGTAATCGTCGGAGTCTGGCTACCAATCGAAACTACCTGGCCGTTCAGGGTGGCGAAGGTCCCCTGCACATTGCCCGCCGGCAAGTTTGTCACCACCGCGGTGGAGATTGCCGCCACGGCAAGGGTGCCATTGTTTGACAGGGTGTTGATCCAAATAAGATTATTGCCCAACGCCGGCAAATTGGTAATGGCGAAGCTGCCGGTGTAGCTGGCGGCAGTGAACAGTTTGAAGGTGTCTCCAGCAACCAACGCGCCACCCACGTTTGTCACCGTAAGTGTGCCACCATAAGTGACCATGCCACCGTTGACGGCTTGATCTTCAATGCTTCCGGTCTGCACCCTCATGGTGGTGAAACTGCCGGAGAGCAGCGTCAGGTTGTTGCTTAATGTCAACTTCGCCGCCGCGCCGGCGCCCGCTCCCGGAGCAAAATTAGCGCCCGACTGGATCGTGACCGCGCCAGCAATTGTCCCGGTGCCACCCAAGGTTGCGTTGGTACTCACACTGACGGAACCCGCGCCGGAGATGTTGCCGCCGACCAGCAGTGTGCCATTGCTGATGGTTGTGGCACCGCTGTAGGCGTTCGACCCGTCCAAAGTCAGGGTATTGGTTCCCAACTTGGTCAAACCGCCGCTCCCTTCGATTCCGCCACTGCCGCTGAATACATATGCCAGTGCGTTATTACTCACCGTAACACTGCCAGGCGAAACGTTCGTTGCCACATTGATGGCGGACACCGTGGCCGCGTCGTTAAACAATACAAAATCCCCGTCCGCATAATTCGTCGAAACCCCGCTGTACATCCAGTTGAAGGTGCTGGAATCCCAATTGGTGCCGGCGTTTCCCACCCACGTCACATTGATTCCTGAAGACGCCGGGGACAAATCAGCAGCCTGCACGTTGTCAATAAACTGTAGATTGCCTGCTCCATTAAAAATTCTCAAATTATCAATCGAACCGGGAAGTCCGCGATCGCCGGCCCCACGATTACCCACCAATATGTAATTAGTAGAGGAAGACCAAGGCAGGGAACCTACGGCCGTCAGGGTGCTCGCAAGGGTTGCCACAGAATTTGTTGTGCCGATGTAGATGTTAACCGTGCCACCACCGGTGTTGGTGTAGCTGATCGCCACAAAAAACCAGTTGTTGGTCATCGCTTGTGGAGAAGCTCCAAGGGTACCGAACAGGCCCGATGCTACAGGCCCGGTGCTGGTTGAACTATTTACCCCGACCTGGATGCCATTGCCGGAGTTCATCGAGAAATAGAGTTCATCGCCATCTTGAAGACTGCCGCTATTTATGTCCATTAATCGTGCGTTCAACGCACCGCCATTCAGGGAACTAAAATTGGTCACTGTTGCATTGTAATTAAACCAAAGCGTCACGGTAAATGAATTACTGACCCCGCCAAGATTTCCGACGGGCGCTTGATAGACCCCGGCAGCCGAACGATAAGTTGTCGGATTAAGCAAGGCTAAATCAGCAAGTTCATTGGTCCAGGCATTACTTAATCCGCTGCCGGCTGGCGTGGCAAGCCCGGCAGCGGCATTGGCAGCCACCACAAGCGTCCCGCCGGTGTAGCCATCCGACGTGTCGGTATAAGCGGGCGGAGTAGTCAGGGTGCTGCCGCTGCCGGTGCTATTGTTAAAATTCCAATAATAAAGCAACGTCTGCGCCCGGGTGGCATTGGCGGCAAACACCAACGTCAGAAGTCCGAGTGTAAGGCCGTACAAATTCGCGATTGAAAATTGAAAACGGCGAGAGCCACCCGGGAAATTTAAAAAATTCAGCATAACAAGAGACTCGAAAATGACACAGCGCCGATAAATGCAAACGCGGACTTTCAAGTCCGCGTTTGCAGCACCCCTCTCATATGAACTACAAACCAATCACCGTCCGATATTTAACTGCGCTGACGGCGCATCCTTGCCACCAGACCTCCAAAGCCCACACCGATGAGCGCCAATGTGCCGGGTTCAGGAACCTCCGAAACCTGAAGCGCATCCAATTGAGACTGGGTCATAGCCCCGCTATAAAGATTGACGTCATCAATAGACCCGGGAAAGGTGCGCAGTTCGTTTGGCCGGTTCGCCAGAAAGATTGAGCTGGTAGAGCCAAAAGCTATACTCGAACCCGAAAGGCCTGTAAAACTATACTGCAAGGTGGCCGACGAGGACGTTGTCCCGGTATAAAGGCTGTAAACACTATTGACTGTGTCATAGACAACCGCCAGAAAATACCACGAGTTGATTTGTGCCATGCCGCCATTGAAAACAGTCGTTCCTGAAGTATCTGACGAGGGATTGACACCATTGGCATAGAACTGCAAACCACCGTCGGCATTGATACCGAAGAACACTTCGTTGCCATCCGCAGTACCCGTGGTAGGCGATCCTCCGCTGCTGATGTCGAGCAACCGCTCGTTATTGCCAGCAGGAGAGGAACTGGGATTGATCCACATTGTCAGCGTCAGTTGGCTTAAGGTGCCAAGACTTCCCATATTTCCGGCCAAATCCCCTCCACTACCGTTGTTGTAGGTCCCCGAGTTTACGATGGATTCTCCCGCCACGCCGTCCACGCCAGTGCCAAAACTGTAATCGTTGTTACCCGCAATCAGCGTCAAAGCTGAACTGCCGCCCGGAGCAGTGCTTGGCGTGGCTGTTACCGAACTGGAGCCACCACCCGTTCCACCGGTGCCATTTACCGAATAAACGAGCGTTTGCGCCTGAACCGAAGCGCCCAACAGGACTAGAGACGTAACTACTGCCGATTTTACTATTAGTGATGTTTTCATTTTGTTTCTTTTTTTAGGGTTAAACCTCGGTCAAAACCATTTACTAACTGCTTAATTCAACAACATATTATACTCTGATTGATTAATGACACTGTCGCTTTGTGATTAAAATAGTCTCTTTCTTAAATATTGTCATGTCGTAGAAATCTACTACACCACAATCCCCATAATTTCCCCTGACTAACACGCTTCACATTTCCACAGACCTCATGCACCCACTCTCTGCCTGCCCCCAATCGTGGCAGGGCCGCATTTGAATTCCCTTATATTACGGTGTTGGCGATACGATATAAAACCGCTTGCCACTTATCGGAACCGAATAGGGAACGCCGTTCGTTGTCAATGGCACATCCGTGTATGGACCAGTCACATTGGTTGAACTCTGAAGGTATCCATACGGCCAATTCAGGAGCAGGTTGCCTGCTATATTCGGGTCCTTAACACCCGTCAAGTGCAGACCCACACCGGATAGAAACAGGTTGGTAATGGCGCTGGGCGACAGGGCGCTGTAGAACACCGCCACATCACTGAATTGCGAAGTGGTTGCCGCATAAAAACTTCCATTTTCAGAGGAAGTGGGAGTAGCGCGCCCCAAAGCAAGAATGTTTGGATCCGATCCGCTGCCGATGACGTCAAAGTTCGTAGCAGTGTCATCATTGGTGCTTAACAAGCCGAGACTTTCTGATCCAACATAAATCGTCGCGTTGGTGTCTGGAGTTGCATTGGTGCTGATAACCAAAGCCACGAACGTCCATTCATTCGAATTCATGTCTATTCCAGATGTGAATGTTGGCGCCCCGGGTCCCCATATGTAGTCAACCTCGCTGCTGTTGCCACCAATACCGGAATTACCACCACCACTGCCGGAATCACCAAAAGT
>JBEKBA010000035.1:0-23913 GCA_050015635.1 Verrucomicrobiota bacterium | reverse complement strand
GGCTGGCATTGCGGGTTTGGCGGCGGCGCAATGTCCGTGCGGACATCGCTGGTCGCGTGCAAAACTTCTTTCACCGTTCCCAACAATTCGTCAACGGTATAGGGCTTGGGTAGCGTAACGGCCGGTTGCAGCCAGGGGTATCGGGTGAAATCCCTTTTGGGCAATGTTCCTGTGGCCATGATCACCGGCAGGGCCATGCGGGCGGCGTGGAGCTTCATGAGCAACTCAACGCCTGATACCTTCGGCATGTTGTTGTCTGTGACCAGGAGATCATAGTCGTTAAGTTGAAGCGCTTCCCAGCCGGCGGCGCCATCCTCGGCGGCGTCCACGTGGTAGCCGGATTGAATCAACACTTCGGTGTTGAGGCGGCGGATATCCTGATCGTCCTCCACCACGAGAATACGATGGGCGGGTCGCTTTCCATTGAGGTGCGAAAGTTCATTTTCTATCATGTTACGATAATAAGCCGGAATTACTGGCGGGCGCTATGGGGTGTTCACCCCATACCGGATTGTCGTGATGCCAGCCGTGGGTTCGATGACGAAAATGAGAATGACGACGGGGACGAAACCTGCTCATCGGTTCCAGGGGCAATGTCCGGGCGGGCACTGGCAGTCGCGTAGAGAACATTTTTCACCGTTCCCAACAACCGCTCGTAGGTGGTTGCGACGGCCGCTGCGAAAAGGAATATGGTGTTGATGCACTATTGCAAGTAACTCGTTTTCGGATAAATCGGACGAGGGGATGATTTCTTAACCAGTCGCGTTTCTAGCATCTGAATTATCAAGGCTGGAACTGTCATCAAAATGATCTTCAAATCCCACCAGAGGGTTTTGTTTTTCGCATATTTGATATCCAATTGAATCATTTCTACAAAGGTGGTCCTGTTTTTTCCGCTCACTTGCCATAGCCCGGTCAAACCCGGAACGGTTCCAAACCGTTCCTTCTGCCATGGCAGATATTTGTCGTATTCATAAGGCAAACATGGGCGCGGCCCCACCAGACTCATTTCACCCCGCAGCACATTGATCAGTTGGGGCAGCTCATCCAAGCCCGATGCGCGGAGTAACAAACCAAAAGGAATGATTCGCAGATCGCCTTGCAAATCCATTTTCATCATGGGAGCGTTTGAATTCATCAGTTGATGCAGGTGTCCCTGATGTGCGGTTGTGTCCGCATCAATAAACATGGTCCGAAACTTGAAACACCTGAAGCGCCGGCCCTGATAGCCAACGCGCTCCTGCTTGAATAAAACCGGTCCACGGGAACCGCTTCGTATCAATAGGGCTATAAGCAGCCCCAGCGGAATCAGTAATGGCAACGCCGACAGGATGAGAAGATCATCCAGTGTGCGCTTCCAGCGCAAGTTCTGAACTGTCTTGGGTGAAGGAAAACACTTCGATTGATCTGCTTCGATTGGAAAATCCATATTCTTGATTTCTGCGGTTAATAAACTGTTCAGTTCAACCCGGCTTCACCTGCCATTGGTCGCTTGGTGTCCGTTGCTTCTGATGATTGACTCACTGGAGTCCGTGGCAATAGGGTTCCCCGACAAACTCTGACGGCTGCCATTTGCGGCGAACTCTTTCACTTCATTTTCGGCTGTCTGCTCATAATATCGCCCGCATGTGCAGCCCAGAAATCGGTTGGAAGCGGAAAAAAGTTTTTCGCCACAACGGCAAATCCAAGCACGAAATCGGGCCGGGCTGCCGACCACCAAAGCGTAATCCGGGACATCATGTGTGACGATGGATCCGGCGCCGACCATCGCCCATCGCCCAATAGTCAGGTTGGGAAGCATGGTGCTGTTGGCACCGATACTACAGCCTTCCTTAAGCAGGGTTTTGAGAGGCGTTGTCAGATATTGTTTGCTCCGAGGCCGGTAATCATTCGTAAAAACTGCACCGGGCCCGATGAAGACTTCATCCTCGATGGTAATGCCATCCCAAAGAAAGACACCGCACTTGATGGTCACGCGATTGCCGATTCGAACTCCTCCCTCAATGAAAGTGTTGTCGCAAATATTACAGTCTTCTCCAAGAATCGCCCCACCCAAAACATGGGCAAAGGCCCATATCCGCGTCCCTTGACCAATCGAGACTCCTTCATCAATCAGCGCCTTTGGATGCGCAAAATATGTCCGGACCGGCCGATCACCGGAGGCAAAAGGCGATGCCTGAATCATTCCTGGTGGCGTCAAAGTTGTTTCGGGACAGGTCTGTAACACTGGTTCCAACTTCGGGTAATTCCCCGTCGCAATCTCATAAAAATCATGCGTGTAGCAGCGTGCGCCAAAACCTTCCTTCCATTCCAGCAAGCCATGATTCAAGGCAAGGCCTTCTTTCTCATTGGAGATGCCGAAATCAAAAAAGCGCTTGTCCTTGTATTGTTCGATCAGCGAGCTGAACAGGTAAGCCTGCGCGCCTATCTGTCGTCCTTTTTCCGTGACCGCGCCGTACTGCGCGTGAGCCACGGTCGGAGTTTCATAAATAGTTGTTCCCGCAACAATTTCATCACCGCAATAGGCCGAGAATTGTTTGATCTGTTCAGGAAAGCGTGACGCGAGCAGTGTGATTTCCTCAAGGGTATGCACGGGTTTGACTCCATACCGGGCAGCCAATTGGGGTGTCAATACCTGTTCCCAAAATGGCTGAAAAGATGTTTCCTGGACGATACGGACTCCCAGACTGGTCGCTTTCTTAATCAGACTTTTGCGGTCCCTTCGGAAGGGAAGCCGGTCCGCCTGCGAGACCGTTGTCGTGCAATCCCGGCGATAAAGCTTGGAGTCCAGGAGGAACAAGGCATACGCCACTTCGTCGTCCGGGATCGTGTTGTAAAAATCGGGAATCTGCTTGTAGAGCAGCTTGGGAATGTGTTCCCGGCTCAGGTGGCGGAGGACCGCATGGAAATAGGCCAGCACCTGGCGCAAGGTGGCGGCGCGGGACACCACGAGCCCGCCATACGTCAGACCCTCATGGCTGATCAGCTTGCCATCGGCTGCGAGGTTGGCTGGCAGGAGGGCGACCAGTTTTTGGCCGCGGAAAATCATCAGCGAATGGTCGGTAAATCGGGAGCTGTGATAGTCCATGTAATCGCGGAGAAAAAGGAAGGTCGCGTTCTTCGCGGTATTGACGAAGCTGTTCCACTCCTGCCGGCGATCTTCAGAGTATCGCTTGACCGGAAATTCCTCAAAGTTGGTATCCATTGGCACCGCCTGGTTTCGTCACGCATGAAAAACGCTGGAAATCTCCGGGCCGGTTGACCTCCTGACGACCTATGTGTTGGTTTATAGAACACCGGAAAGAATGAATCAAGATTTTTTGTTCCCGATGATGTTTGGCCGAACCAATCACCGCGTCCACCGTTCCTGGCGGCATTGAGGACGCAACCCAAAATCGCGCCTCTTTGCAAAACCCTGCTTTTTCCTCCGTAACACACTATCACACACCATCATCCACCATCACACACCATCATCCTTGATTTAATTCGCCATTGCAACTTCAGCGACTTCAGGAATGGCCTCCGGCTCATCGGCTTTATGGAATTTAACACTGACGATCCTGCTCACACCGTGTTCCTCCATCGTCACGCCGTAAAGCACGTCGGCCATGCCAATGGTGCGCTTGTTGTGGGTGATGATGATGAACTGCGAGTGCGCGAGGAAGCGCTGCAACACACGCACAAAACGGTTGATGTTCGCCTCGTCGAGCGGCGCGTCCAATTCGTCCAACACGCAAAACGGACTGGGCTTGACCTGATAAATCGAGAACAAAAGTGAAACTGCCGTCATTGTCTGCTCGCCACCCGAAAGTAATGAGATACTCTGCAATTGTTTGCCCGGCGGACGCGCGACGATTTCGATGCCGCTTTCCAATACGTCGTTTTCATCCGATAAGATCAAGTCCGCCTTGCCGCCGCCGAACACTTCGACGAACATGGCGCGGAAATTCCCGCGGATTTTCTCGAACGTTTCCAAAAACATTTGTCGCGTCTGCGTGTTGATGCGGTTGATTACTTCAAGCAACTGGATCCTGGCCGAAACCAAATCATCGTGCTGCGTCGTCAAAAAATGATGTCGTTGCTCGGTCTCCTCGTATTCTTCAATCGCCACCAGATTCACCGGTCCGATTTCGTCGAGGCGCATTTGCAATGCTTCGATCTGCCGCGCAACGGTATTCCAATCCGTCGCCGCGCCGCTTGCGGCCATTTCTTCGGGCGTGAGCGTTTGCACTTTTGCCGGACCTTCGCCGGCGAAAGTAATCGTGATGCATTCGCTGCGAATGGCGTCCAGATTGACATGATATTTCTGCTGAATCCGCTCGCGTAAATTTTGCACGGACATATTTTTCTGCGCGAGTTCAACGTCAATCGTTCCGCGCTGATTCTGCAATTCCGTCAGGCGGCTGCGCTGCAAACGCAAACCTTCGTCGCGCGATAAAATTTCCGTTTCCTCCGAATTTTTCCGGCTGATCAATTCAGCGGTCTGTCCACTTACCTGTTCGCGGTCGTGCGCCAAATGCTCAATCCGGCCACGCGATTCCTGAATCTCCGATTCCGCCTGTTCCTTGCGCGAGACAAACGATGAACACTCGCTCTTTCGTTGCTCGATGACTTGCGTGAGTTCACGGATGCGCAGCTCCAGAGATTGTTGCTGTTGACGGAATGAGGTCAAAAGCTGTTCCTCGGCGGCGAGCGACACTTTGCTCTCGGTCAAGGCGGTGTTGGCAGCATCGCGTTGGCACCGGAGATTTTCCAATTCTGCCGTTAGCGCGGCAACGGTTTCCTGTCCGGCGCGTTCGCGCGCTTCCAGTTTATTCAACTGCGTCGTGAGATCGTTTCGTTTCTGCAAACCTTCCTGTTCCTGCGCCGCCAGGCTCTGCACTTCAAAAACGACAGTGTCAATTTTTTGGTGCAGCAGCCGGTTGGAATTTTGCAGCGCGTTGAACTCACCTTCGCGCGTGGCGATGGCGACTTCCTGGTCGTGCAATTCGGTCTGCGCCTGTTGTAGGCTCGCCTGTAATTCCGTCTGCTCACTCAACAATGCCCCGCGTTTACGGCTCGCCCCGGCTACGCGATTTTGAATTTCCGTCAATTCATTTTGCAGTTCGGCGATCTGATTTTTGCGGCCTAAAATCGAAGCCGGCGCTTTCGGATTTCCGTGGCCATTCAGATAACCGCCGGTATAAATTCCATGACGGCTCAATAAATCGCCAGTCAACGTGACGAAATCGCAACCTGCATGTCCGTTTTGGATTTGTGTTGTTGCCGTCGCCAAATCAGAAGCGATGAAGGTGCGGCCAAGCAAGGCTCTCAAAAGCTTGTCCACGGACGGCTCGATCTGGACAACGTCCAGCGCGCGAACAATCTGGCCTTTTTTCAAACCGTTTTGAGCCGCAGTTTTATTTTCGTCCGGCAACATTTCGCCGCCGAACACGAGTTGCTTGTCGTCAGGAATCCCGATTGATAGCGCGGCGACACTCGCGCGACCAGTCTTGTTCGCGCTCAACTCGGCGAGAATTTCCTGCGCGGATTCCGGCTGTTCCGTCAAAACCAGTTGCAAGTGATGGCCGAGCGCGTTTTCAACCGCGACGACAAATTGTTCCGGCACGCGAATACGATCCGCGAGCGAACCGATGACCGAACGCGATTGACGCAAGGCGGCGACCGCGCCCACATCAAAACCTTCGCGCGACCCTTCAAGTTGTTCGAGAACCGTCAGACGCGAACGTTTCTCGGCCTGCTGCTGCAAAAATTGATCCTGCTCGGCGGAAGAATTTTGCAATTCGGTTTGTAATTCGCGCAAGCGATTTTGACGCTGCCCGACCGAGCCGCGTGTAGTCTGCGCGTTCAGTCTTTCAACTTCGACGCTCGCGGTGAATTCCTGCAAGCGCGCCTCGAGCCGCATACGTTCCTGTTCAAGCTGCACTTTTTCAGCGGAAAGTTTTTCGAGGCGAATTGAGTTGCCCTGTTTCTGCAAATCGAGCGCGGTGATTTCATTGCGGATGCGTGTCAAATCCTGCGCGGCGCCAAACGCGGCTGTCTGCGCCTCGCGCAATGATTCCTGGCATTTTTGCAAATCATCCTCGACTTTGCGCAAAGCCGCCTGCTTCGTTTCGAGCGTCAGGCGGTATTGCGCGAACGCGGCTTCGGACCTGGACAAATGCTGCTGCACGTTCGCCAGTTCCTCCCCGGCGGCGCGACAGCGCTCACCGGCCTGGGTTATGTCGGCGAGCGCCTTGGAATTTTGCGACGCAAGTTCGTTGAGGCGTTCTTCGTTGAATTGGATCCGGCTTTCGTGCCGGTCAATTTCACCCTTCAATTCCAATCCACACTGCTGCTGCACGGCAACTTCGTGTTCCAGTTCGGAAAGCCGCTTGCGCAGTGTTTCAATTTCGTTTTCAAAACGGAGAACGTCATTAGAACCTTGTTCGATTTCATTCCGCAATTTTTCCACGGCGGAATTTTTCCCGGAGATTTCCGACTGCAACACGTCAAGCTGATGCCGCGCAAGTTGCGTTTCAAGATGCTGAAGCTCCGTTTGAGTTTGCTTGTAGCGTTTCGCCTTGCCCGCCTGCCGCTGCAGTGAGGTGATTTGCCGTTTCACTTCGCGAATCAAATCCGCGACGCGCAAAAGATTTTGCTCGGTGTATTCAAGTTTGCGGAGCGATTCTTTTTTTTGCGATTTGAACTTCGTGATGCCCGCCGCTTCCTCGAAAATCATCCGGCGATCCTCCGGTTTGCTCGAAAGAATCTGTGTGATGTGGCCTTGCGCAAGAATGCTGTAACTCGTCCGCCCGACGCCTGTGCCCATGAAAAGCTGCTGGATGTCTTTAAGCCGGCAGGGAGTTTTGTTCAGAAAATACTCGCTGTTGCCATCGCGGAAAATCCGGCGGGTGAGCGTGACTTCGTCGTAGGCGACCTCGACGCCCGCCGCGCGCAAATTTTCCCCGCCCACGCCGCCGAGCGTAAGGGACACCTCGCCCATGCCCATCGGTTTGCGACCATCCGTGCCATTGAAAATCACGTCCGCCATTTCGCCGCCCCGCAACGCCTTGGCCGATTGCTCGCCAAGCACCCAGCGGATGGCGTCGGAGACGTTTGATTTGCCGCAGCCGTTCGGTCCGACGATGGCGGTGACGCCGGGCTGAAAATTAAGCGCCGTTTTGTCCGCGAAAGACTTAAAGCCGAAAACCGTCAAATTTTTGAGATACATGATTTTGACTGCGATTTATTCGCGATTAGGCAACCACAATTGCCGGTTCGAGTAAAGCAAAAACCACAATATACAGCGTGGGCTTGCCGTTGCAGACACAACTAATGGTGAGGAACCGTGATTTGCGTTGTGCCAACAACTGCCTGTTCTAAACTGTTAAACCGTTGATTTTATACGCCCGCACGCGGGATTCGTCAACTGAATTTCAATGAAAAAATTGTAGATAGAAAAAATCACCGAGAGTGAAGCCGTTGAAAATGAGTGCCTTTTCGCCTTAACTGACTTGCCCTCTGGTTCTTTTTTTGCGCTTGTCGTTATTCGGGCCATGGCTCATCTTTTTTTCGTTAGACTACATTCAGCCCATAAACAATTATGATCGGCCAAAACATTGTGGAGCAGGTTGACTTTGAAAGTTTCAAACGTGTGCTATTTGCAAAAGACAGTGCATACAAATCTTATCGCACCGTGGACTTGCAGAAAATGTATGATAACAAGCATCCATCATCGCTGGTATCAAACCAGCAAGTTTTTGAACAGGCTTCAATGCCTGTTACGAGCGGCGATCTAAAAGAGAAATATAAAATTCTCGGGACAGTTTTTTTCTCAATCGGGACGAGAGGTGCAATGGCTGAAGAATTTAACAAGCGCAAAGTCGTCTATTTGCATCAACTTTCGATAATGAAACAAAAGGGACAACTCTCATCGTCAAGCAGAAGCGTCGGACAAATGATTGGTGGAATTGGTTTGGACGGCGCTGGTGATATTGGTCTAGCTGTGCAATACGCCGGAGCATCATTCAAGTCAAATGACATGGAAATTGCATTTCATATTTTAGTGGCTGAATTGCAAATGGGGGCAAGTTATCTCGGAGCAAACGCAATTGTTGGATTTCGTCACAACATCGAACTCGACTCAAATTGGAACGTAATAAATTTCTTTGCCAACGTTTACGGAACAGCCGTGAAAATTGAAGATGAATCGGAAAGTTAAAACTACTTTCACTTTCAGACAAAAATCCTATTGACACTTTTCTCGTTCAACATCAATTTATCCGCATCCGTTGATTTGACGGACTCATGACGAGTGGTCGAGGGACTGGCCCGACGACACCACGGCAACCGATTGAACTTGTTTTCAATGTCAGGTGCCAATTCCAGCTCAAGCATCATAGGCTTGGGAAAAATGAGAAGCGCATAAAAGTTTTGTCGCCCCTTCTCGCTTGAGTCGGGGCTTTTTTGTTGCCCGATACAAAAGATAAAATTTATGAGTGAACATCACGGTTTCATGAAGGCGCTCAAGTGCCGCGAATGCGGGAGCGAATATCCGCTCACAGCCACACACGTTTGCGAGTTCGACTTCGGCCCGCTCGAAGTCGCCTACGATTACGACCGTATTAAAAAGTCGCTGACCAAAGCGGCGATTGAGTCGCGTCCGAAAACGATGTGGCGTTACCGCGAGTTGCTGCCCGTCGCGGGCGAACCGACCGTCGGCAAACAAGCCGGCTTCACGCCGTTGCTCAAAGCCGACCGGCTTGCGAAAAAGCTCGGCATCCGCGAATTGTGGATCAAGAACGACGCTGTGAATTATCCGACGCTCTCGTTCAAAGACCGCGTCGTCAGCGTCGCGTTGAGCCGTTCGCGCGAACTCGGTTTTGAAACCGTCGCGTGCGCGTCCACGGGAAATCTGGCGAATTCCGTCGCCGCGCAAGCCGCGAGCGCAGGATTGAAATCCTACGTTTTCATTCCGTCGGATCTGGAACAGGGGAAAATTTTGAACTCGCTCATCTACGGCGCGAACGTCATCAGCATCAAAGGCCATTACGACGAAGTGAACCGCCTTTGCGCCGAGATCGCCGGCAAGTTCGGCTGGGCGTTTGTGAACGTGAACATGAGGCCGTATTACGCCGAAGGCTCGAAAAGTATGGCGTATGAGATCGCCGAACAACTCGGCTGGCGGTTACCGCAGCACACCATCGTGCCGATGGCGTCCGGCTCGTTGCTGACGAAAATCCACAAGGGATATCAGGAATTTGTGAAGCTCGGCCTGGTCGCGAACACCGGGACGCACATTCACGGCGCACAAGCCACGGGATGTTCGCCGATTTCCGTCGCGCAAAAGGCCGGACTCGATTTCTTCAAGCCGGTGAAACCCGATACGATTGCGAAATCACTCGCCATCGGCACACCCGCGGACGGTTTTTACGCGCTCAAAGTGATGCGCGAGACCAACGCCGCAGCCGACGACGTAACTGACGACGAAATCCGCGACGCGATCAAGCTGCTTGCCGAGACGGAAGGCATTTTTGCCGAGACCGCCGGCGGCGTGACCGTGGGCGTGGCGAAGAAACTCATTGCGTCGGGCAAAATTCCGCGTGATGCTTCCGCCGTCATCTGCGTGACCGGAAACGGATTGAAGACGCTCGACGCCGTGCAAGGGCATTGCGGCAAACCGCGCGAAATCAAACCGAGCCTGCGCGAGTTCGAGGCGCTGCTGGCGCATGAAGAAAAAGTGAATTCGTAAAAATGTAATTTAATTTATGCCAAAGAAAGTCCGAATCCCCACACCGCTCCGCAAGTTGACCAATAACGAGGAGCTAATCGAAGTCAACGCCGCCACCATTGGCGAGGCGATCGTCGAATTGCAGACGCGCTTCCCCGGCATCCAGGAACGTCTCGTGGATGAAAAAGGCGAGGTGCGCCGCTTCGTCAACGTCTATGTGAATGAGGAAGACATCCGGTTCCTCAAAAACCGTGAGACGCCGCTCAAAGACGGCGACGAAATCAGCATCATCCCCGCCATCGCCGGCGGCTAGAATTTATGGCCACGAAGAAAAAATCTGCCGCGACTCAATCGAATTCGCCGACGCAACAGCGTTTGTGGCTGATGTATCCGCCCAAGCTCATCAAAAAGCCGTTCATCTGGGAGATCGGCCACAAGTTCAAGGTGGTGACGAACATCCGCCAGGCAAGCGTGACCGACGAGATCGGCATCGTTTGCCTTGAACTGGACGGCGCGCGCAGCGAAGTGGGCGCCGCGATCAAATGGCTGGAAAAAAACGGCGTGAACGTCGAACCGGTGGAAATCGGCGTGATTGCGGGTTGAGCACCTTGCGGTGGGCCAATGCGCCTGACGGCGCGGGGATAGGGAATGGGGAAAAAGCAGACACGAATTAACACGAAGCATTTTTTTACACGGATTAACACGGATTAACACGGAAAGGAATTTAACCACCAAGACGCCAAGACACCAAGGCAGCGTGATTTTGGGTGTTGCAGGGTGGCTGCAGCGACGCTGCAGGGATGCTGCACCCATTTGCGCCTGGCGGCGCAGAGAGGACGGAGAAAAGACAACAGATGGCTAAAAAGTTGTTCTGCAGGCTCGCGGCAGACTCATTGCAGCACCGCTGCAGCGATGCTGCAGTCCTTGCGGACGGGCAGCCTGACCCTGCACCCGATTATGGACGCCGCAACCGTTTGACTTTGAGTTGCGCCAGTGAGTGGGCAAGCGCGGCACCAACCGAGGCAGCTTCCTCTTCGGTGATTTTTTCGGCAAGCCGCGCTTCGGCATTTTTGCGCGCCTGTTCCGCCGCAGCTTCGTCAATGTTTTCGGCACGAATCGCCATGTCGGTCAAAATTGCAACGCGGTCGCCGGTGACCTGCACAAAGCCGTCGCCGACGGCGAGGAAAATTGTGTCCGCGTTTTTGCGAACAATGATTTCGCCAGCGACGAGTTGCGTCATCAACGGCATATGCTGCGGCAGGATGCCCATTTGACCATCGCTACCGGTGAGCGTGACCATGTCAACATCATCGGAGAAAGTTATCGCCTCCGGCGTCACGATTTCGAGTTTTATGGTTCCGGCCATTTAGCTTTCCTTGATTTCGTCAATGCCGCCCTTCATGTAGAAATTCTGTTCGGCAACGTCGTCGTGTTTGCCTTCCAAAATTTCCTTGAAGGCGCGCACGGTTTCGGCGACGGGAACCTGCTTGCCTTCGCGTCCGGTGAAAACCTGCGCGACGGTGAACGGCTGGCTCAAGAAACGTTGAATCTTGCGGGCGCGGAACACGGTGAGTTTGTCGTCGGGCGAAAGTTCGTCCATGCCAAGAATCGCGATGATGTCCTGCAAATCCTTGTAACGTTGCAAAACCTTCTGCACGCCGCGAGCGACGTCATAGTGTTCCTGCCCGACGATTTCCGGCGCGAGCGCGCGGGAGTTTGACGCGAGCGGATCAACGGCAGGGAAAATTCCCAGCTCGGCGATGGAGCGTTCCAACACGATGGTCGCGTCCAGGTGCGCGAAGGTTGTCGCCGGCGCGGGATCGGTCAAGTCGTCGGCAGGCACGTAAACGGCCTGGAAAGACGTGATGGAACCTTTCTTGGTCGAGGTGATGCGTTCCTGCAAATCACCCATTTCGGCGGCAAGCGTCGGTTGATAACCAACGGCGCTCGGCGTGCGGCCCAACAGCGCGGACACTTCCGAACCGGCTTGTGAAAAACGGAAAATGTTGTCCACAAACAGGAGCACATCCTGATTCTTTTCGTCGCGGAAGTATTCGGTCACGGCAAGCGCGGACAGCGCCACGCGCAGACGCGCGCCGGGCGGTTCGTTCATCTGGCCATATACGAGGCCGATTTTTGAGCCGGGTTTGATGATGGGCAGACCATTGGCACCTTTTCTGGGATGGCCTTTTTCGTCCTCCTCGACCTTGATGACCTTGGCTTCGATCATTTCGTTGTAAAGGTCGTTGCCCTCGCGCGTGCGTTCGCCGACGCCCGCGAACATGGAAACCCCACCGTGCAATTTGGCGATGTTATTGATGAGTTCCATGATGACGACGGTCTTGCCGACGCCTGCGCCGCCGAACGCGCCAACTTTACCGCCTTTCAAGAACGGACAAATGAGGTCAATGACCTTGATACCAGTGGTCAAAACCTGCGGGCTGGTGGATTGATCCACAAGCGCGGGTGCGGGCCGGTGAATCGGAAGATACTTGTCGGCCTTCACGGGGCCTTGTTCATCCACGGGATCGCCGGTCACGTTGAATACACGGCCCATGACGGCTTCGCCGACGGGCATGGAGATGGGCGCGCCGGAGTCGGTCACTTCGTAGCCGCGCTTGAGACCCTCGGTGGTGGACATGGCGACGGCGCGCACCCAGTTATCGCCGAGGTGCTGCTGGACTTCGAGCGTCAGCTTGACGGGCTGTCCCTGCACGCTAAAGTCCACAGTCAGCGCGTTGTAAATGGCGGGTGGCTGGTCAGGAAATTCCACGTCCACGACGGGGCCGATGACTTGAACAATTTTGCCTTTTTTCATAAGAAAATAACTTTATCCCACCGCCATTTGCGCGGTGGCGATTTCCAACAGTTCCTTGGTGATGTTTGACTGGCGCAATTTATTGTACTCGAGCGTCAGGTCCTTGATGAGTTGCTTCGCGTTATCGGTTGCGTTTTTCATGGCGACCATGCGCGAGCTGTGTTCGCTGGCCTTCGCCTCCAGCAAAATCTGGTGAACCTGAAAATTCAAACTGTGCGGCAGCAATTCGCTCAACACGCTCTTTTCGTCCGGTTCAAATTCAAAAGTATCCACCCGCACGCCGGCGCTTGGCAATGTTTGCGGCGGCGCATTGATGCCAACGGTGACCGCCGTGATTTTTCCGACCGGCAAAAACGGAATCGTTTTCGGCTGCTGAACCAAAGTCGAAACGAAATTCGTGAACAAAATGTCCACCGCGTCCGCTTCGCCTTTCAAAAACAAATCCTGCGCGAATTTTGAGATCGCCCGCGCTTCGGCAAACGCCGGCGCGTCCCGGTAGGTGAACTCCGCCATGAGCCGCCGCTTGGTGCGCGCAATGAATTGCGACGCCTTGCGCCCGGCGGTGACAAAGACGGTCGTGTTTTTGTCCAGCCTGGCCGCTTCGCGAAACAAATTGCTGTTCAAGCCACCGCACAAGCCGCGGTCGGTGCTGACGACGATGACCGCGCGCTTTTTCGCGTCGCGAATTTCCATCAGCGGATGTTTGAATGACGCGATGCGCGGACCGGCCTCGGCCAGAATCGCGTTCATCAAGTCCGCATACGGACGCCCGACGAGGGCGGCCTGCTGCGCCTTGCGCATCTTGGCCGCCGCCACCATCTGCATCGCCTTGGTGATTTGGGCGGTGTTCCGGACCGACTTGATTCGCCGGCGTATGTCGCGCGTGCTGGGCATGAATCAGTGATACGTCGGCTTGAACTCCGTGACCGCCGCCTTCAACTCACCGGCGATGGCATCACCAATCGTTTTTTCCTTCAGAATCCGGCCGAGCAACTCGGGCTTTCGCGTGTGAAAAAATTGCGAGAGTTTATGCTGAAAGTCCTTCACCTTTTCCACGGGGACATCGTCGAAAAAATTATTTTGAACCGTCCAGAGAATGGCCGCCTGGGCCTCGACGGAAATCGGATCGTATTGCTGCTGCTTGAAAACTTCCACGATGCGCTTGCCGCGTTCGAGCTGCGCCTGCGTTTTTGCGTCGAGGTCCGAACCGAATTGCGCGAACGCCGCCAGCTCGCGAAACTGCGCCAAATCGCCCTTGATGCGGCCGGCGACCTGTTTCATCGCCTTGATTTGCGCCGCCGAACCGACGCGCGACACAGACAGGCCGACGGAAATCGCCGGGCGCACGCCCTGATAAAACAAATCCGTCTCCAAATAAATCTGTCCGTCCGTGATGGAAATGACATTGGTCGGAATGTAAGCGGAAACGTCGCCCGCCTGCGTCTCGATAATCGGCAGCGCGGTGAGCGAGCCGTTGCCGTAATTTTCAGAAACGCGCGCGCTGCGTTCGAGCAAGCGGCTGTGCAAATAAAAAACGTCGCCCGGATAGGCTTCGCGGCCCGATGGACGTTTCAATACGAGTGAAACCTGGCGATACGCGACGGCGTGTTTCGACAAATCATCGTAAATAATCAGCGCGTCCATGCCATTGTCCATGAACCATTCGCCGATGGCCGCGCCGGCAAAGGGCGCAAGATATTGAGTCGTGGCCGAATCGGACGCCGCCGCGACAACGACAATCGTATAAGGCATCGCCCCGGCCTCTTCCAAAACGCCGATGACGCGCGCGACGCTCGATTGCTTCTGGCCGATGGCGACGTAGATGTTGTAAACGGGACGGCAATCCTTGTCACCCGCAGTTTCAGCGGCCTTGTTGATGCGCGCCTGATTGATCATCGTGTCCACACCGATGGTCGTCTTGCCGGTGGAACGGTCGCCGATGATGAGTTCGCGCTGGCCGCGGCCAATCGGAATCATCGCGTCAATCGCCATGATGCCGGTCTGTACCGGCTGGCTGACGGGTTTGCGCCGTATGATACCCGGCGCGATTTTTTCAACCGGATAGGAAGCTTCGTTTTTGATCGGACCTTTGCCATCAAGCGGCTGGCCGAGCGCGTTGACGACGCGACCGAGCAATCCTTTTCCGACCGGCACCTGTAAAAGTTTTCCGGTGGTGCGGACTTCCTGGCCTTCCTTGACGCCCGTGTAATCGCCCAAAATAATCGCGCCGACTTCGGTCTCTTCGAGGTTGAGGGCGAGGCCGGTGATGCCGTCGCCGAAATCCAGCATCTCGTTGAGCATCGTGTCGGTCAGACCTTCGATTTTTGCCACACCATCGCCGATTTCGCGGACGACGCCGACGTTTTGTTTTGCCGTTGCGGCTTTCGCGCCGCTGATTTGGGCTTCAATTTCCTGCAATAGATTACTCATATTTTTTATTTGCCACCGGGTCACAAAGAACACAGAGGAATTTTTCCCTGCGCCCCGGCGGCTAAAAACTCTGTTCCAATTTATCCAAACGCATTTTTATGCTGCCGTCGTAAAGGTCGCTGCCAACCTGAATCCGCAAACCGCCGATGAGCGCCGGATTCTGGCCGAAGGCAATGTTCACCCCGTGGCCGTAAATTTTTTTGAGCCGGTCCGCCAGTTCCGTTTGCAAATCAGCGGGCAACGGCGTCGCGCTTTCAATGCGCGCCGCGTGCTGCTCCAAATCCATTTTTACCAACCGGTGCAGCCGCGACAGAATGCCGACGTAGCCGCGCGGCTTTTGCCCGCCCAACAATTCAACCGTCCGCCGGACGCGATTTTCGTCCAGCAAGCCGTTGACCTGGCAACTGCGGAACAATTGCCGGGCTTCGCGCTGCGCTGATTTGGAAATTTTCATTCCGGCTTCGGGCGAAAGTTTAAACCTGAAATTTGAAATCCTTCAGGCGGACAGTTGTTTCCCGGTTTCCTCCGCCAGCCGTTTTTGATCGTCCGGCGTGAGAATTTTTCCGGTAACCATCGTGGTCGTTTTCACGACGAGCCGGCCGACTTCACGTTTCAATTCTGCGAGCATTTGCAGGCGTTCCTGCGCGGCGGCTTCGCGCGCCTTAATGACGATTTGTTCGGCGGCAGAAATGGCTTTTTGCGTTTCCTGTTCGCGCACACGGGCGGCGGCCTGGCGCGCTTCGTCAATCAGCTTGTTCGCCTTGTCACCGGCATCGGCCAGAATTTTCTGGCGTTCGACTTCAGTTCGCGCCACGTCGGCTTTTATTTTTTCCGCGTTGGCGAGGCTTTCGGCGATTTTTTCGCGGCGCGCCCGCAGCATGTTGAAAATCGGCCCGTAGGCATATTTCCACAGCACGAAAAAAACGATTGAGAAGCTGATCAATTGCATGATCAGCGCCCGCCAGTCAATTCCCAGTTCTCTCATAGTCCGGTCTGTTTTTATTTAACGCCGAACCAGGCAATGACCGCCCATCCCTCGGCCAAGGCCATGCCGACGAACATCCACAGCAGGATGCGGCCCATCATCCCGGGATTGCGGCTCATGGCAACAAGGGCACCTGCCGTGGCGCAACCAATGCCAATGGACGCGCCAGCCATTGCCACGCCTGTTTTAACATCGGACAGGACCAGGGTGTTTTGTGCTATTTCTGCGAGCATATTTTTTTCTTTCTAGTTTGTTTTTTTGTCGCAGCCGCCAGTGTTTTTCAACGCGGCTGTAAATTCAAAAGTTTCAATGACCCAGTTCTTCCTCGTGCGAGCACATCGTGCCCACAAAGGCAACGACCAGCAACCCAAACACAAACGCTTGCACGCCACAGACAAACGTCTCGTAAAAATAAACCACGAGGGTAATGGCAAAAGATCCCAACCAAGATGGAATATGCATCCCCATGTCCAACATGGTTTCGCCGGCGAAAACGTTTCCGTAAAGCCGCATCGCCAGCGCAACGGGCCTGGCGAACAAAATCGAAACCACCTCCATAAAACCAATGAAAAGGAAAAGCAGTGAAATCAAGGGAAACACCCATTTATTGACCTGCATTTTCACCCCAAAAACATGTTTGGCGAACCCCCATACGCCATTGTAACGCACCGCCCAAAAAATGCACATCACCAAAAAAATGGCGGTCATTGCCACAGTCAGGTTCGCGTCGGATGTTGGCGGACGGAAAAACGGACTGCTGACATTCTGAATGGCAAACGGCATCGAACTGTTTTTAGCGGGCGTTCCGAAACCAATGCTGCCGACGCCCGGAATCAAATCCACATAATTGGACATGACGATGAAAATTAAAAACGTCGTGGCATACGGAAAGACCCAGCGCGTGACCCGGGCATCCAGGACATCGGTCATAAACACCTCCCAGCTTTCGACGATCATTTCCATCAAGTTTTGCATTCCCGACGGAATTTCCTTGATGTTTTTCCAAGTCGTCACGCGCACAACGACCAGGATGACTGCCGCCACAATCCAGGAGCAAATAATTGAATTGGATATGGGAAGCGCAATTTGTTTCGGCCACCACCCGGCAAAAATTGAAGGCACATTCTTATCGGGAGACGGCCCAATATATAAAAGCGCGGGCGCGGCCTCGGAAGGAAGCACTTCCTCTTCCGCCGGTTGAGTGGTTTGCGCCGCCGCGGTTGAATTTGAAACTGCTGGCGAGTTGTTGGTCGCAGAGGGCGGAGACGTTTGCGCGTTCACATCTGCCACGAAAAAAATCGCGGCAAAAAATACGCAAACCAAAATGATATTGCTGGACCGTTTCACGCTTAAAATTGTTTCAGGCGACACGAATTCATCGGTTAGTCAAACCGATTCTGTGACCGGAGATGGTGAACCTTGCCTCATCGTGAAAAATTTCACAAGCACTTTTTTTAAAATTTTGAGGCAAGGTGACACGCCGCACCAGCCAAACGCGCAGCGCGTCACACCCTACCATTTTTGCCTTAATAATCGCGGTGTTTCACCACGCCCACGGAGTGTCCGCAAACTCAATGCGTCATGGCGTTTGGCGAGACGCACGCCTTTTTCATCCTGCATCAGCGCGCAGTGGAAAAATTCCGGCGGCGTCAAACCAAGCGCGCGATAAAGTAAAATCTGCCGCGCCGTGCTGACCAGCAAATCCGCACCGCGCACAGCTTCCGTGATATGCATCGCCGCGTCGTCCACGACACAAGCGAGTTGATACGCTGGAACATCGTCGCCACGCCAGACGACAAAATCCCCAAAATCCCTTGCGGCAATAAATTTTTGCTCACCAAAATTTCCGTCCACAAATGAAATCGTTTCACCATCGGGAACACGAAACCGCCAGTTGAAACGAGTTGACGTTTGAGCGCCGGCGGCTGATGGAGTTTTGGCGCGACAGGTTCCGGGATAAACCGGTTCGTTATCGTCATTCGCGTGCGGTGCATGCGAGGCAGACCGAATATCCCTGCGCGAACAAGTGCAGGGATAAACGAAATTGCCCGCACGGAGTTTTTCCAAAGCAGTGGCGTAAAATGAAAACCGTTCGCTTTGATTGTAAGGCGCAAATTTTCCGCCGCAATCCGGCCCTTCGCTCCACTCAAAACCAAACCAGCGCAAGTCCCCGATCATTTCCGCGACAAATTCCATTTTGAAACGAGTGGAATCCAGGTCGTCGTTCCGCAAAATCAAGACGCCGCCATTTGCCCGCGCGCGTTCCTGCGCGACCCAAAACGTCCGCGCGTGGCCAAGATGCAAATAGCCCGTCGGTGATGGCGCAAGGCGTCCGCGATACGGCTTTTCAGAATGGCTCATTGGGATTCGCCGCCAGCCACCTGGTCAAGCCCAACAGCGGCGTGGACAAAATTTTTTGCGTCCTGGAAATGATGAGTGACGTGTCGAGTGCGCGCGGCGGGCCGGGGAAATTTTTCGCCGAGTCCGGCGTGATTTTTGGATTAAGCGCCGGCCAGCGCGCGGCGAGCAATTGTCCGATCTGCCAACGCGAAAGTTTTTCCGCGCCGGCGACGTGAAAAAGGCCGGCGCAATTCTTCTCCGCCAATTCCCAGACCGCCCGCGCCGTTTCGACCGCCGGAATCGGACAGCGAAATTCGTCCGTGAACAGATTCATCATCCGTCCCGACTGCCACGCGAGCCGCAAGTCTTCGTTGAAGCCGCGATTACCCGCACGGGAAATGCCGCCGTTGATGGACGTGCGAACGACAAGGTGACGCGGATTTTTGAGGACGATTTCCTCGGCGGCGAGTTTGGTCGCGCCGTAAAGGTGCAGCGGATTGGTCGCGTCGGTCTCAACGTAATTTCCCTTGCGCCCGTCAAAAACCAAATCGGTGGAAAAGAAAACGAACCGACCTAGTTTTGCCGCCAGTTCCGCGAGCAGTTTTGTGGCTTCGATATTCACACGTCGAGCCAATTCAGGATTTTCCCGCGCGTCAGCGACAGTGCTGACAGCGGCACAATGAATGACGAGTTGCGGTTTGTCTTTCTGAAATTCGCGTTGAACCGCTGTAAAATCGAGCAAGTCAAGCTGGTCGCGCGTCAACGCGCGTACGCACCAGCGCAGGGCGAACTGCGGCGCGGTCCGGACAAGATAATTTCCGATGAGTCCATTTGCGCCGGTGACCCAAGCGAGTGGCCTAGTCAACGAGCCGCCTGGTGAGATTGCCATACGCATCAATCCGCCGGTCGCGCAGGAACGGCCAGTGCGTGCGCGTCACGTCCACTCTGGCAAGGTCAACGGGCACGATCAAAATTTCCTCCTTGTTCATCGAGGCTTTAGCGAGAATTTCGCCAGAGGTTCCGGCCACGAAACTTTGTCCCCAAAATTCGATACCGTCGCCGCGCACGCCGGAAATTTTTTCAAGACCGACGCGATTAGGAACGGCAACGAAGCAGCCGTTGGCGACGGCGTGGGAACGTTGGATGATTTCCCATGAGTCGTGCTGGCGTTCGCCGTATTTCTTTTTCTCACGCGGATGCCAGCCGATGGCCGTCGGATAAAAAAGAATTTGCGCGCCTTGCATGGCGGTGAGCCGCGCGGCTTCGGGATACCATTGATCCCAGCAAATCAACACGCCGATTTTGCCGTATCGTGTGTTCCAGGTCTTGAATCCCAAATCGCCGGGTGTGAAATAAAACTTTTCGTAGAATAACGGATCATCGGGAATGTGCATCTTGCGATAGATGCCGAGCAATGAACCGTCGGCGTCAATGATCGCGGCGGTGTTGTGATATACGCCGGCGGCGCGTTTCTCGAACAGCGAAGCAATGACAACGACTTTATGTTTCCTTGCGAGTTTGCAGAAAACGTCCGTGCCCGGACCGGGAATTTTTTCGGCGAGTTTGAAATTCTTATGGTCTTCACTCTGGCAAAAATACTGCGAGCGGAAAAGTTCCTGCGTGCAGATGATTTGCGCGCCCTGTCTGGCCGCGCGTTCGGCAAGTGCAAGCGTTTTGTTTAAATTCGCGTCCGGGTCGGGCGAACAAACGGCTTGAATCAGTCCAAGTTTAACGACTTGGGCGGCGACGCGTTTCATTTTTTTTGGCATGTTCGCGCAGGCGCGCGGTTTCTTCGAGGATGATGGTTTTACCGTGCGCTTCTTCAACGGCAGCACGCGGAATTTCCTGGCCGAAAAGTTCGCGGATGAATTTGCCGAGCGTCTCGTTGGTCGGGCCGTAGCCGTCGTGGTAGATGTAGTATTCGAGATCATACATCAACTGGTCGGCGGTCGCGTAGCGGCGATTGACATCGCGCGCGAGGCAGTGATGCAAAAGGTCGTTGAGCCTATCGTCAATGCGCGGGTTGAGCGCGCGGAAATCGGGAATCGGCTGGTTCATGATGCGATGGCGCGATTCCTCGGCATTTGCACCTTTGAAGATATTTTTGCCAAGCAATAAGTTCGACAGCACCACGCCGGTGGAAAAAAGGTCGGAGCGCTTGTCGGTGATCTGAAAATCGGCCTGCTCGGGGCTCATGTAATCGGCCTTGCCGGCGACGACTTCGCCCTCCTGATCGGTCAAAAAGCCGCGCGCCTTGGCGATGCCGAAATCCGTCAGCTTCACGTCGCCCTCGAACGCGATCAGGATGTTCTTAAAGCTGATGTCGCGATGAACGATGCCGAGCGGTTTGCCGTCCTTGTCCATTTTTGCGTGCGCATAGGCCAGTCCGCGCGCGACGCGACTGGTGATAAACACGGCGAGTTCCTTCGGCAAGGTGCGGCGTTTGTCGGCAAGCTGGCGGGTGAACTGCTCCAGATTCACGCCACGGATCAATTCCATGGAAATGAACCAGACGCCGTTGGCCTCGCCAAGCTGGTAGGTCTGGACGATGTTCGTATGAATCAAGTCGGCAACCAGCTTCGCCTCGCCAATGAAATTCTCGATGAACATCTTCTGGCTGGCAAAATTCGAGCGGATGATCTTGATGGCCACCCGCTTGACGAAATTGCGCGCGCCGTGCTGTTCGGCTTCATAGACCACTCCCATGCCACCCTCAAAAATTTTGCGGGTGATCTCGTAACGAAATTCATTCTGAATTGCGAAGAGTGCCACAACCGGATGGTGGAAAATTGTCCTACGAAGTCAAGTCCGGCTCTTGGGCGGGGAAAGGAAGACCGCAATTTTTTGGTTTTTTTGCTTGCGCGTTGCGCACGAAGTCCTTTAATTCGCTTCAAGTCACATGACTTTTTAACCAAAAAACAACACAACAACCATCAATAAAACAGGAAGGACACCGATATTATGGCAAATGCACTATCAAAATCTCAACTCGTAGCCGCCATTGCTGAAAAGGCGCAACTCTCAAAAAAGCAGGCTGGCGAAATCCTCGAACACCTTGCGTCACTCGCCTACAAACACGCGAAGGACACCTTCACGCTGCCCGGCATTGGCAAGCTCGTCTTGAAAAACCGTGCCGCCCGGATGGGTCGTAATCCCAAGACCGGCGAAACCATCCAGATCGCCGCGAAACGCGTCGTGAAATTCCGCGTCGCCAAAGCCGCCAAGGACGCCATCCTCGGCGCAAAGTAATTTGTTTCTGCATCAAAGGCGCTTCGATTCGTCGGAGCGCCTTTTTTGTTTTTCATCCACACCAATCCGCGTAATCTGCGGTTGAGAAAAATGAAGCCCCGCGTCCGCTTCGCTCCTTCGCCCACCGGTTATTTGCACATCGGCGGGGCGCGCACCGCTTTGTTCAACTGGCTTTACGCGCGCCACACCGGCGGCACGTTCATCCTGCGCATCGAAGACACCGACGCCGCGCGCAATTCGCAGGAAGCCGTTGAAGTCATCTTGAGCGGCCTGCGCTGGCTCGGACTCGATTGGGACGAAGGCCCGCTCACCGGCGACGCCACCGGCGCAAGCAAAGGCAATTGCGGCCCGTATTTCCAAAGTCAGCGGAGGGAAAATTATCAGCGCCGCGTCGAAGCACTCCTGTCACGCGGACTTGCTTACGAACACGAAGGCGCGGTGAAATTCAAAATGCAGCGCGAGCCAATCATGATTCACGATCTCGTCGTCGGCGAAGTCGTTCGCAAACTTACCGACCGCGAGGAGCTTGATCCTGATTTTATCATCCTGCGTTCCGACGGCCAGCCGGTGTTTCATCTTGTCAACGTCATTGACGATCTGGAAATGGACATCACGCACGTCATTCGCGGCGAGGATCATTTGAGCAACACCGCCAGGCACATCGCGCTCTTTCAAGCCTTTGGCGTCAAGCCGCCGCATTACGCGCACCTTCCGCTCATCCTGAACGGTGACGGCTCGAAGATGAGCAAGCGCGACACCGGCGCGTCGCTGACGAGTTATCTCGACGAAGGATTTTTGCCCGAAGCCGTCGTGAATTATCTTTGCCTGCTCGGCTGGTCGCCGAAGGACAATCGCGAAAAACTTTCCGTCGCCGAGGTCATCGAGCGTTTTGATCTGCCACAAATTCTCCGGCACAACGCGCGGTTTGACTACGAGAAACTCCTCTGGTTGCAAGGCGAATATGCGCGCGAACTGCCCGACGACCGTTTTTACGAACTTGCCGTACACGCCTTCGCCAAGGCCGGAATTGACACGAATCAATTTCCGCTCGCTTACGTCAAGGCCGCGCTGGACACCTGCAAGGGTAAATTCAAATTGTTCAGCGAATTGCCCGCCTACGCAGGATTTTATTTCCGGGATGAAGTTGATTACGACGCCGACGGCGCGAAAAAGGATTTCATTCCCGAAAACAAACCGCGCCTGCAAAAACTCCGCGACACCTTTGCCGCGCTGAATTCCTTCGACGCCGCGTCGTTGGAAACCACGTTAAAAGAAACCGCCAAACAATTTGGCGTAAAAGCCGGCATTTTGGTTCATCCCACGCGCCTTGCGGTCACCGGCAACACCGCCGGCCCGAGTCTTTACCATTTGCTTGAAGTCCTCGGCAAAGAAAAATCACTGGTACGAATTGAGCAGGCGATTGGGCAAACAAGTTTTTGGCAATTGACAAATTAAATTCTATTTTTACAGTCGGGACATGAAGTCCTTACTCGGACTGGCTTTGGCAGTCGTGCTAGCACGGTCTACTTTTGGCGACGGGATGGCAACTGTCGAAATCAACGGCACTCAGTACACCAATATTACAAAAGCGTATCTTAATCCGAGTGGTCTAGTTATAATTCTTTTCCCAGACGGCGGAACTTCTGCTAGCGTGGATAAAGTGCCGACTGATTTTCTCGAATCGTGGAAAATAAACCAGGCATCACAAGAAGCCGCCAAAATCACGCAAGCGAAAACAAAAGCTGAAGAATTGGAAAGAGCTATCGCCGCTGGCTATTTTCGTGAAGTTGATGGAATTGTTTATGATATTCGAAAACCTCAATCAGGATGGAGTGGTTATTACAACGCTAAAGTTTTACAGGTTCTATCTGATGGAGTAATTCTTGACCTAACACCTGATCAATATCAGGCTTTTGGGGTTTATGTTAAGAATTTACCTGGTCCAATTGCGGATACAGACACAATCAATTTCATTGCAAAATTCACAGGAAGTTTTAGCTATATAAACAAACTCGGAGACGATCGGACAATTCGTAAATACGATGTGGGACGAGTGTGTTCTCGTGATGAAATTCCAGATTCCGTTTTGACTGGAAAAAAAGCCTTCGATGCATTGGCTCTTGCTGGAGTGCCAATAGGAGATGCTGTGGCATCATTGCCCGAAAGTGACGAATTAAGAGATACTGGTTCAGGTTTTTTTATTACGGAAGATGGGTATTTGATTACAAATTTCCATGTAGTCAGAGGCGCAAAAGAAGTTAACAGACTGATGCAAAACGGGTGTTTTTTATCCGAACCATTTTTCTTCATGGTAAAACCCATCACTGATCGCTGTGGAACGCGGATTTTTGCCCGGCGAATGGCTCGCTTGACTGCTTG
>JBEKBA010000034.1:0-37011 GCA_050015635.1 Verrucomicrobiota bacterium | reverse complement strand
TGACATCGTTGTGGCCATGAACCGCGTCAATCCCGTAGATCAAGGGAATTTTAAGGCGCGTTTTCAAGGCCCACGATTGAAGGTCGTTGCAGGTTTTAAGCCAGGTTTCGGGGGTGTTTTCCGGTGGTTTGGAATCACCACCGCTCAACATAGACCCGAAACCATATTTCTGGATGTCGGCGCGGTCTTCAACGCAGTTTAAATCCGCCTGCACCATCTGCCCGATCTTTTCGTCGAGCGTCATGCGCCCAAGCAAATCCTTCACGCGCGTTTCCACAGGCTGACCGGGATCGAGATAAGGCATAACACCCTGGGCGCGCGCCGGACTGATGCGGTTTGAAAGTGACATCGCGGCAAGGATGCCACAGACGAATAAAAGGCGAGGCAAAAATATTTTTAGCATGTTGATCTGTGTTAGCTTGAAGGAGGTTAAATCAATTAAATTTTACCTGCAATTCTTTACCGTGATATTCGACGGTGTGATCCGCAATGGGCATGAACGAGAAGCCGACGGATTTGTTCTTCGAGATGAACACGACGTTGAATTTGTGTTCCTTCATCATGCCTCTGAATGAACCCTTGCGCTGGCCAATGGTCAGTGTCTTTGCTGTATCATCCCACCGGAAAGGAATTTCCGCGAATGCGCCCTTTTCGTATTTGTAAGTCAATCCGTCATCTTCATAAAGTGTGAACGTGCCATCCGCGCCCGCATAAACATAAATCGTAATCGGGTCGGCGGGTTTTTCACCCGTGTACTGAAGTTCCGGTCCGGTGGGAATGATTGAACCGGCCCGGACAAAAAGCGGAATGGCGTCGTAGGGCGCGGGCGCATCAATTGTTTGTCCGGCGGCAACGAATTCGCCGCTCCAAAAATCATACCAGCCGCCCGCCGCTTGCGGCAGATAAACCGGACGGCTGCGCGCCTGATAACTCGTCACCGGATTGACCAGAAATGCGGGGCCGAACATATATTCATCGCCGATGTTGAACACGTTGGTATCCGCGCGAAAATCCATGACGAGCGCGCGCATGATGGTGCCATTGTCATGCGTCACTGCGCCGGCGAGCGAATAAATGTAAGGCAGCAGCCGGTAACGTAACTGGTCAAATTTGAGTTGCGCCTGATACGTCGAACTTGTATCGCCGCCGAATTCCCACATTTCACGGTTCGGAAATTCGCCATGCACGCGGAGCAGGGGAACGAACGTGCAAAATTCAAACCAACGCGCGTTCAATTCGCACCATTCGTCGAAGTCTTTCCCGCTTGAAAATCGCGCGGGCACGGAAAAACCGCCGCTATCCATCGTCCAATACGGCATTCCTGACAAACAGAAACCGAGTCCCGCCGTGATTTGATTGCGCATCGCCGTCCAGGTTGATGACGTGTCGCCGGACCAAACCGCCGCCGCATAACGCTGTTCTCCGGCAAAACCGGAACGTGTCAAAATAAAAACACGTTGGTCGGGCTTGACGCCGCGCTGGCCTTCATAAATCGCCTCGCTGTTTTCGAGCGGATAAGCGTTCAACATCCGCGCGCCCGTGCCCAGCGCGGTCGGATGCATATGCGTGCGCTGGCCTTCAAGTGTCGGTGTCGGAAGCATATCCGGTTCACTGGCATCCATCCACCAGGCGTCCACGCCCTTGCTGAAAAGATTCGCATTGATTTGCGACCAGTAAAGTTTTCGCGCATCGGGATTGAACGCGTCGTAAAAAGTGTCATCATGGCCAACCCAATCTCCAATTTCTTCGCCCAGATTCGGCTCGTAAAGAAAGTGGCTCGCTCGCATTTCCTTGAAATTCTCCGTGCCCGGATAAAATTTCGGCCACACCGAGATCATCAGATGCGCGTCATATTTTTCGTGTATGTCACCAATCCAGCCGGCCGGATCGGGGAAACGCTCCGGATCAAATTGATGCGAACCCCATTGGTCTTCCTTCCAGTAAAACCAGTCCTGTACGATGTTGTCTATCGGGATGCCGCGCGAACGGAAACCGGCGAGCACGTCCAGACTTTCCTGCTGCGTTTTGTAGCGCTGCCGGCATTGCCAGAGACCAAAAGCCCAATCCGGCATCATCGGCGCTTGACCGGTGATTTGGCGGTAACCCGCGATGACCTGGTCCAATTCCGGGCCATACATGAAATAATAATCAACCCCTTCGCCGACTTCCGACCAAAGTGACGTGCCGGTTTCCTCTGAAGGCGTTTTCCAAAACAGTTGCATCGTTTCCATGCCTTGCTCTTTTGTCCATTCCAGCTTCAAATGATAATGATGACCCGTTTCAAAATGAACTTTTGCGACGTTCCACCACGGCAACCAGCCTTGACGCCAGTGCGAAATGACGAGCGTGCCGTCCACCCAAAGCTTGATGCCGTTATTGGAAAAAGTTTCAAGCGTGTAATCGCCCGTTTCGTCTGGCGCCACGTCGCCTTCCCAGCGAATACTCACATCGCCGCGCGCCGGCAAACCGGGGTGAATCAATTTGTTTGCGCCGCGCGCGTCGCTGGGAACTGCGATGTCAATTTTTGCGTCAACCCGGTTGGTGACAAAGTGCTCGAAATTTTCACCGGAAAAATAAGAGCCGGTCAGTCCGCCGGGCTTGCCGTCAACGTCAAATAATTCATCCGCTGGAATCGGTTCGGGCTGTCGCAAATCGCCGAAGCGCGTGTAGGACGTGTTGTCCCACAAAATGCCGTAACCGCGACTCGAGACAAGGAATGGAATCGCAACTGTGCCGTTGTGCTGCCAGAGGTCGAGGTCGTAACCTTTGATGTCCATCAAGCCAAGCTGCTGCTGGCCAAGGCCGTAGAGCGCTTCGTCCGCGTTCGCTTCCCATTGTTGGCGCACGTGAAAAGTTTCGTCGCCCTGCACAATCACCGGCGTCAGCGTGCGGCCATCTTTTTTCTCGGCCAGAACCGGTTGCCCGCTGGAATCAAAAAATGAAACCGCGCCGGACGCGAGATCAACGTGCGCCTGTAATTTATCCGTCGCCAGGGTGACCCCGCCATTTTCAGTTTTCAGCGACCATTTTGTTTTGGCGTCTTTTCTAATTCCCGCCATCAGACTTTTGCGCGCAAAAAACGCGCGGTCTTTCGCGTAAGCCACGCGAATCACGTCATCCGCGCAGACTTCAAGCTTGAGAAAATTATCGCCAACGCAAACAACGATGCCGTCCTTCAATTTTTGCGGGACGTTTGGTGAAGTTCCGGTGTCAGATTGCGCCGCGAGTTGGCTGGCGATTGTGATTGCGGTTAGAAATGTGGAAAACTTGCGGATTTTTCCATAAAAAGAGCGTCGTAGAATCAAGGGCATAATGAATTTCGAGCCTAACACCGCGTGAAAATGCCGTCAAGAAGTGAGTTTTCATTACAGTGTTTCCCTCTAAACCTTTTGCTAAAATTGTAGTGAAACGTTATCTTTTTTATCACCATGATTCCGTGTTCAAAGTGCTTGAGCTTCAAAAAACCTGTTTTTCGCCCCCGGCCTGCATTCACTTTGATTGAATTACTCGTCGTAATCGCCATCATTGCCATTTTGGCCGCCATGCTGTTGCCGGCATTGGCCGGCGCTAAAAATCGCGCACAAGAGGCGGTTGATTTGAATAATGGCAAACAGATTCTGCTGGCAACCCACATGTATTGCAATGACAACAGGGATTATATGCCTGAATCAGGTTGGGCGGGAATACCGTGTTGGGGTATGGGAGGTCCGGACAACGGTATCCTTGGGCCAACCCCTAATCTGAGCGGCTACAACATAAAACTTCAAGAGCAATTAAATGTGTTTAAGGGAGTGGCGGCTGGTGGAAATGGCACTGCACAACCTGCCCTGCTTTATTCCTTTCTGCTGAATCAGCAGATACTTATGTGTCCCGCGGACAACATGTTAAATGCTCAAATGTTTTTGCGTGAAATATATATCTGCAGTTATGTTTGGAACGGCGCAGTGAATGGCTATGCGGAACCCTCCACCTACGGAAAGACATACAGACTTTCCCAATTCAATCCGGAGGGTATTTTAATGTGGGAAAATGATGAGACACACGTGGGGGGCATCTATACCGGTCAATGGAATGACGAGGCCAATTACCCGGATCAAGGCATTTCACAGCGGCACGGTAAGGGGGGCACTATTGCTCTATTTGACGGCAGTGCCTCAAGAATGAATCTCATGAATTTTTGGCTCCTGGCCAATAACACCCCAAATGATCCTCCGGGAGACACCGGTAGTATGGGCTATAAAAATGGCCAACCCCTCCCGAATCAACTTTGGTGCAATCCCTCACCCACTGGCCAATACCCCGGTGGCCCGTGAATCGTGGTGTTGTTTGGTCGAATGTTTAAGTTCACCGGCGAAGCTATGTTTGAGGGCGCTGTGAAATTCTCCGCAGTGGTAAAGCTTTGCTGATTCAACACGCCGCTTTTGCCTCGATGCCGGCCATGAGGCGGATTAAATTCGTTTCGGAAAAATCCCGGTGCGCAAGTTCCCCGGCCATCCTTCCCTCGCGCATGACGAGGATGCGGCGGCTCACGCTCATCACTTCGGGCAGTTCGGAAGAAATGACCATCAGAGCCAGACCCTGGCACGCCAGTTCATCGAGCAGATGGTGAATCTCGGCCTTTGCGCCCACGTCCACGCCTCGCGTCGGCTCGTCCACGATCAATATGTCGCACTCGCGCACAAGCCATTTGGCCAGCGCGATTTTTTGCTGGTTGCCGCCGCTCAAACTGGCGATGAGTGTTTCGAGCGAAGCGGTTTTTACCCGCAAACGGTCGGCGTAACGGCGGGCGAGGGATTTTTCCGCGCCGCATCGCACAAAACCAAATCGAGTCAGGCGATTCAGCGCGGCCAGCGTGGTATTTTCACGGCAATTCATGGACAATATCAAGCCGAGCCGCTTGCGGTCTTCCGGAAGAAATCCAATTCCGGCGGCCAATGACGAACCCACATTTCCCGGCGGCACTTCCCGGTCGCGGATAAAAACCCTTCCAGTGGCGTTTTTGTCCAAACCGAAGATGGCCTGCGCGACTTCGCTGCGGCCCGCGCCGATGAGTCCGGCAAAGCCGAGCACTTCACCGGCGTGCAACGCGAAACTGACGTTTTGGAATTTGCCCGGTGAAGAAAGATTTTCAACGCGTAAAACTTCGTCGCCTGTTTCGCGCGATAAATGTTCCGGTTTTTGAAAAACCACTTCGCGCCCGACCATTTGATGGATTACGCGATCCGGGGTGGTTTCAGAAATTTTTTCGGTGGCCACGTGGCGTCCGTCGCGCAGCACGGTGACGGTGTCGCACAAATGGAAAATTTCCTCCATGCGGTGCGAAACATAAATGACCGTGATGCCGCGCGGCCTGATTTGCCGGAGTAATTTGAAAAGATGTTTGCTTTCCTGCACCGAGAGCGAGCTGGTCGGTTCATCCATGATGATGATGCGGGCGCCGGTGCCGATGGCGGCGGCGATTTGCACAAGCTGTTCCTGTGCGGTTGAAAGCTGGCTGATCGGCACGGTCACGTCCAATTCCGCCTCTATTTCATGAAGCATCGCCCCGGCTTGCTTGTGCATTTTCGCGCGATCCACCCACCCGGCTTTTCGTGGCATATCGCCGAGGCAAAGGTTTTCAGCCACGGTCAGATTCGGGCAAAACGCGAGTTCCTGATGCACCATGGCAATGCCCAACCGGCGCGCGGTCAGCGGATCTCTGGGATGAATGACTTTGCCGTCAATCAGGATTTCTCCGCCGTCGGCCGTGTAAACGCCGGCGAGAATTTTTCCCAGCGTGCTTTTTCCCGCGCCATTTTCACCCATCAACGCGTGGCATGATCCACGCTCAACCTCGAAGCCCACGTCGTCGAGCGCGAGCACTCCGGGGAAGCGCTTGGTGATGTTTCTAAAGGCGAAAAAGGGCATGGATAAAGCTCCAAATTTCTGGCGTCAGGCTCCGGAGAAAATTCAAACATCAATTTAAAAACCGCCACGGTTGCCGGCTTGGTTATTGGAGCTTGGTGCTTGGGATTTTTACTTGGGCAGCCATTTGTCCCAGTTCTTCGCGTATTCGTCCACGTTCTCCTTCGTGACGCGGTCGAGCGGGCTGACGTCTTTGATCACGACCGGATCTTTTTGGAGATAGACTTTGTCGAAAAGATGTTCAACGGAACGATAACCCCATTGATAGCATTGCTGTCCCAGTAAAACCTGGACGTGTCCGCTGCGCAGATATGCCAGCTCGGCGGGCAACGCGTCCACGGAAACACATTTCACCGTGCCGGGTTCCCATTTCAGGGCGTTGTCGGTGAATAACGGCCAGCCGCCGACGAATGCCCAGCCAGTGATTTCCGGGTGCGATTCCATCACCTGCTCGATTTTCGCGGCGGCGTCCTGCGGCGTTTCCTTGTGATAAAAAACGTCCACGATTTTGATGCCGGGATATTTTTCAGCGACGTTGCGCACGCCTCTGACGCGCGCCTGCAGATTGGGCGCGTTCTGATTGCCGGCCAGAACGGCGATCACGCCCGTGCCGCCAAGTTGCCCGGCAAGTTCCTCCATGACCTGTTCGCCGCACTTTTCATCGTCAATGCCATAGGTGACGAAACGTTTGCTGTTCGGCGCGTCGGAATCGAATGTTGCGACCGGCACGCCGTTATCCACGGCGGAATTTATGGCGTCGGTCAGCTTGTTCGCGTCCGTGCAGCTAATGGCGATGCCGTCCGCGCCGGCGAGAACGAGTTGCTCAACGGCATCGGCCTGTTTCTGGGCGTCCTCGTCGTTTGGTGTGCGCCAGTCAATTTTAATCATGACCCCATATTTCGCGCCGAGGTCCTTCGCGGCGTCTTCCGCGCCGACGCGCGCAGCTTGGAAGACGGGGTTGCTTTGGGATTTGGCAACGAGTCCGAAGGTGTAGGTTTTTTTGGATTGAGCGTGCGCCGGATTGATTCCAACCAGCGCCGATAAAAGTCCGATAACGAGAACATTTTTTTTGTAATGCATAAACGAATTGATTCGGGAGATAATTAAGGATTTGCGGCGTGCGCGGCAAGTCTTCGTTTCGCCAGCCAGTTGTTGAATTGATCCAATAAAACCGCAAGGATAATGACGGATCCAATGATTGGCTGGCTGTAATTTTGATCAATGCCCAGAATCACAATGCCGCTGCTGATCATTTGAATGATGAGTGCGCCCAGCAATGCGCCGAAGGCCGAACCCCTGCCGCCGGACAGACTTGCGCCGCCGACGACTGCCGCCGCGATTACGTTCAGTTCGTAACCCTGACCATCGCTCGAAGTTGCCGCGCCGTAATAACCCAGCGAAAGCAACGCCGCGATGCCCGCCGTCAAACCGGCAATTATGTACACGCTTAATTTGACCCGCCCGACGCGGATGCCGCTGTAACGACTCGCCAATTCGTTGCCGCCGACGGCATAAATGCGCCGTCCGGCGGCAAGGCGCGATAAATAAATTCCGCCGGTGATGGCAACCACAACCATCACTGCCAGCGGAATGAGACTCAAATCATTGCCGATTTCCCAACGCACCATGTCGCGAAACGCTTCGGGGAAACCGGTAACTGATTCACCTTTGGTTATCACAAAAGCAATGCCGCGAAAAATCGCCATCGTGCCGAGTGTCACGATGAACGGATGCACGCGCAGTGCTACAATCATTCCCCCGTTGGCCAGCCCGCAGAGCATTGCCACACCCAGACAAGTCGCTATTCCCAGCAGGACTCCGACCCAGGGTGATGTGCTGGAAACTCCTTCCGACCCGTATTTTTGAAAAACCAATGCGGCCAGAACGGAAGCGAGCGCGTAAATCGCGCCGACCGACAAATCAATGCCGCCGGAAATGATCACAAAGGTCGCGCCGACGGCCATGATGGCGATAAAACTGGTGTCCTTGGCCAGTTGTGCAAGGTTTTGCGCGTTGAAAAATTTGTTTTCCTTAATGAATGCCGGTTCACGATCGCCACTGGCACTGGTGGTAAAGACGCGCTCACGTTCGCCTTGGGCGTTGATTTGAAAGAGCGGCCGCTGGACGCTGCCGCCGAAAATCGAAAGCAGCAAACCAAGCACTGCGATGACAATTAAAAGTCCACCTTCCTGCAAACGTCGCACACGAAGCCGGCTCGGAATGGGTGGGGTTGAACTCATCCGCGGCGAACGCTAACAAAGTGAAATCTTCGGGGCAAGTGAAGAGCTATTTTGGGGACTTATATACAAAGTCACCCTGAATTTTTTGGATTTTCGCTTGAGTGACTCATAATCAAATTTATTTTTTATTCCTCAAGAAAAGATAAAAAACTCCGTAGACTATTAACAACGAGACAACCACCATGAGGAGGAGTGTTCCCGTATGAAAAGGGTGTTTGTCAAAGATTGCATTTTCTGCGGCATCTGTAGTCATATATTCGGTGGTTGTGTCTGCCTTCGGCAACTCGCGCAACTACGTCTGAAAATACGCTCTGCAATGTTTTAGTGCGCTGATTCAAACGGAATGTAAATTCGTTGATGTAGCATTGCAAATGTTTCCTGCTAAACACCGTGATAGCTGCGCTTGAACAACGCCCAAAACCATTCAATGCCGTTCGTGTGGCAATCCGTGCCCATCCGTGGTTATTTTTTATAATTGGGTGCAGCGTCACGCGGCTTCGTGTTAATTCGTGTCCAAAATAATGCAATACCGCTATTCTGCGGAAAAACGGTAAATGATGGTGTTGCAGTAGGTTTGTCCCGGTTTCAATTCAGTGGTCGGAAATTGCGGCTTGTTTGGCGAGTCGGGAAAATGTTGCGGTTCGATGCAAAGGGCGTCGCGGTCTTTATAGTGCCAGCCGCCTTTGCCGGTGATGCCGTTCAAATAATTGGCCGTGTAAAATTGCATTCCGGGTTCAGTGCTCAAAACCTCCATGACCCGGCCGCTTTGCGGATCATAAACACGCGCAAGCAGGCCGAGTTGTCCGGGCGGCTTGTCAATCACCAGATTATGATCGTAACCGTGGCCGAACCGGAGTTGCTCGTCGGTGTCATGTATGTGCGCGCCGATTCTTGTCGGCTTGCGAAAATCAAACGGTGTGCCGTCCACGGGTTTTAATTCTCCGATTGGAATCAACGTCGAATCCACCGGCGTAAAACGACTCGCGTTAATCTGGATTTTGTAATTCAGCACGTCACCTTTGCCGGCAAGATTGAAATAGGAATGATGTGTAAGATTGCAAACGGTGGGTTTGTCGGTCGTCGCGGAAAAATCCAGTCGCAATTCATTGTCGTCCTTCAGCGTATAAACGGCCTTGACAGATAGATTGCCGGGAAATCCCTCCTCGCCGTCCTTGCTCAAATAAGTCAATTCGAGCGTTGGGCCCTCGGCGGTTTCAGTCGGCCTGGCTTGCCAGACGACTTTGTCAAATCCCTTCAAACCGCCATGCAAACAGTTTGGCCCGTTGTTTTTCGCGAGCGTATAATTTTTTCCTTCCAGGGTGAATTTCGCGCCGCCGATGCGGTTTCCGTAACGCCCGATCAGCGCGCCAAAACACGGGTTGAATTTCAGATAATCGTTCAATGTGTCATAGCCCAGAACGATATCGGTAAACTTGCCATTGCGGTCGGGTGCCGTGAGCGAAACCACGATGCCGCCGTAAGTCATGATGCGCGCTTCCATGCCTGTGCGGTTGTGCAGCGTAAAAATTTCAACAGTCGTGCCATCTGCGGTTTGACCAAAGGGAGCACCAGTAATTGTATGGATTGGGTTTGAAACGGACACGGTGCTGCAGCCTATGACGCCGGTCGCAATCAGTCCAGCTTCAATAAAAAAAATGGCGTATCGCATGCCTGTAAAAAGGCGTGGAGAATAGATAAAAAGGAACGGACGGTCAAAAGTAAATGACTTGACTTTGCTGGCCTGTGTCATTAAAAACCGCCAATCCTTATGCAACCGATTCAACTCCAGTGGATTGATTACACGATTCTTTTGGCCTACGTCGCATTTGTTTTGGGCATTGGCTGGGCGCTCGCCCGCTACATGAAGACGTCCTCGGACTTTCTCACGTCCGCACGTTCGATTCCAACTTGGGTGACGGGACTGGCCTTCATCTCCGCCAACCTCGGCGCGCTTGAACTCGTCGGCATGGCCGCCAGTGGCGCAAAATACGGCATCGCCACCGCGCATTTTTATTGGGTCGGCGCCATTCCCGCCATGATTTTCCTCGCCGTGTTCATGATGCCGTTCTATTACGGCTCCAAGGCGCGCTCCGTGCCGGAGTATTTGAAGATGCGTTTCGACGAACGCGTTCGCGCGCTGAATTCCGTCGCTTTTGCGGTGATGACAATTTTCGCTTCCGGCATCTCGATGAACGCGCTGGCGAAATTGCTCAACCAGTTGCTCGGCTGGGACTACAACTTCGGCCTGTTGGTTTGCTCCGGCGTCGTGTTGCTCTACGTTTTGAAAGGCGGACTCACCTCGGCGATTTACACAGAAGTATTGCAGTTCTTCATGATCGTCCTCGGCTTCGCGCCCGTCGTTTATCTCGGATTGAAGGATGTGGGCGGCTGGCACGCCATGAACCATTCACTCCAGGCCGTCGCCGTCAATCCCTCGGCGCTTTATCTCAAAGATGCTGGCATCACTTACGCCCCCGACGCGTGGACCAGTGCGTGGCGGCCGGTGCTCGCCGGTTCAGCAAACAATCCCATGGGCGTGGATTGGTTTGCGATGATCTTCGGCCTCGGTTTCGTGCTCTCGTTCGGTTATTGGTGCACCAACTTCCTCGTCGTCCAGCGCGCGATGGCTGCCAAAAACATGACCGCCGCCCGCAACACCCCGCTCGTCGCCGCCATTCCAAAAATGTTTTTCCCCTTCCTCGTCATCGTCCCCGGCATGATCGCCGTCGCGTTGACCTCGATGCCCGACAAAAATTATCGCATTCCGCCGCCAATCATTTCACAGGAAAATTATGCGAAGGCTGTTGACGCGGTAAAAAGTGCGAGTCCGGGGGATTCCGTTGCCGCCGTCAAGGCCGTCAGTGATGCGCTTGGTAAAAAAGTCGCCCCTGACAAAATTACTTCGCTCGTCGCCGCCAACGCCGCCAATAAATTATCCGACCAGCAAATCAAGCAGGGCCTCTACAACAGCATCGCCGAAAATTACTACGACGGCGTCATCCTTTCGCTCGTGAAAAAATATTGTCCGCCCGGATTGCTCGGCCTCGCCCTCACGGCCTTGCTCGCATCGTTCATGTCCGGCATGGCCGGCAACGTCACCGCCTTCAACACCGTCTTCACCTACGACCTTTATCAGGCCTACTTTGCGCCGGGCAGGAGCGACCGCCATTATTTCTTGACCGGCAAGGTCATCACCGTCGTCGGCATCGTATTGAGTATCGGCGCGGCTTATTTCGCCTCGATGTACGACAACGCCATGGACATCATCCAGCTCGTGTTCGGTTTTGTGAACGCCCCGCTCTTCGCCACGTTCCTGCTCGGCATGTTCTGGAAACGCGCGACGGGCACGGGCGCGTTCCTTGGTTTGTTCGGTGGCATCGCCGGTTCGACCATCTTCCACGCGCTGACGACCGTCAGCAGTAATTTGGATTCCGCCGGTCTCGTCGTGAATGGAATGAAAGGCGGCTATATCAAAGTCGTTCAGATTTTTCCCAGTGAAATGGCGCAGAACTTCTGGCTCGCTGCATTCGCGTTCATTGTTTGCTTCACGCTCACGGTGGTGATTTCGCTCGCGACTGCGCGTACCAAATCCGACGCCGATTTGAAGGGCCTTGTCTATTCCCTCACGCCGAAAATCGTGGACAACAACCAGCCGTGGTATCTGCGCCCGGCTATCGTCGGCGTCGTGTTGCTGATTGCCTGTGTCATCCTCAACCTCATTTTCTGGTGAACCAAATTAACTTTAACTGAAGGAAAAATATGGGACTCGATATCCGCTGGCCGATTGGCTTCATGTTCACACTCATCGGCGTGTTGCTCACCGGCTACGGCGCGGTCAACAGTTCCGGTTCGCTCTCGCTCGGCATCAACATCAACCTTGTCTGGGGTGTCCTCCTCCTCGTGTTCGGCGTGTCGATGCTGATCGGTGCGGTTCGCGGCGGAAAAAAACCACCGTCCGCCTGAACTGGTGGATTGCTTTCATCGCCCCGGAGAATTATTTTCTCCGGCGCAGTTCGCGTTTTTTCCATGAAACTCAAAGAGCTTGCCGCCCATGTTGCCGCTGAATTTCAAAAACATTATAACCGTCCGCCGCGCTGGATTGTGGCCGCGCCCGGCCGCGTCAACGTCATCGGCGAACACACCGATTACAATGACGGTTTTGTGCTGCCGATGGCCATTGAACGCTACGCGGTCATGGCCGCTGACAAATCCGGCGACGGCAAAAGCATAATTCAAATTCGCGACGCGTCCGGCGCTGAAGCGGCGCTCGTGGATTTGTCCGCGCCTGTCGAACCCGGTGCGCCTAAATGGGGTAATTATCCGCGCGGTGTCATCGCCGGTTTCCTCGCGCGCGGCCTCAATCCCGGTGGCCTCGACGTTTTACTCCACTCCACCGTGCCGCTGGGCGGCGGACTTTCCAGCAGCGCCGCGCTCGAAGTCTGCACCGCAACTTTGATTGAAGCTGTGACTGGCAAAAGCATTGATCCGGTCGGGAAGGCATTGCTGTGCCAGCAGGCCGAACATGAATTTGCCGGGGTTCCGTGCGGTATCATGGACCAGTTTATTTCCGTGCTGGGTCGCGAAAATCATCTGCTGCTGCTCGATTGCCGCTCGCGTGAAACACAACTCGTGCCGATGAACGATCCGTCTGTTTCACTGCTGATCATCAACACGAGCGTGAAACATGAGTTGAGCGGCGGCGGATACGCCCAACGTCGCGCGCAATGCGCAACCGCCGCGAAAATACTCGGCGTGCCTTCGCTCCGCGACGCGACGGCTGCTGCGCTTGAAAATGCAAAAAGTAATATGGACGCGGTGGTTTTCCGCCGCGCGCGCCACGTTATCAGCGAAATCCAGCGCACCGTTCATGCCGCCGAAAGTGTTCGTGCTTCAGACTGGCCGACGGTTGGTGATTTGATGTATGCGAGTCATCGTTCGCTCCGTGACGATTATGAAGTGAGTTGCAGGGAGCTCGATGTGGTCGTTGGAATTTCAGAATCCATTGGCATCCAGGGCGGTGTTTTCGGCTGCCGCATGACCGGCGGCGGCTTTGGCGGTTGCGCCGTCGCGCTGGTGGGGACGGAATGGGTTGAGACCGTTTCGCAAAAAATTGCCGCCGATTACAAAACGAAAATCGGAATTGAGGCGACAATTTTTGTTTCGCGTCCGGCGGCGGGCGCAACGGTCATCAAAGGCTGGAATTGACTGGAATTGACTGGATTACGCCGAACACCAAGGACTTACGACGATTATTTGGCAATGGCTCAAAAATTTCGCACTTAAGTTTCTGTCCGGCAGAATTTTAAACCGGAATTCATCGTTTATCACGCGTCGATAAGGCCGCAAAAATCAGGCTCGCCAAACCGCGCGAATTTTCTGATGCTGTCCAAATCATGTTCACCGGAACTTACACTGCGATAGTCACGCCGTTCAAGAACGGCGCGATTGATGAAGCCGCCCTCGAACGCCTGATCAAAATGCAGATCAAGGGCGGCGTGGACGGCATCGTGCCCGTAGGCACCACCGGTGAATCGCCGACGGTGGATTGCGAGGAACACACCCGTATCATCACGCTCGCGGTGAAATTCGCGGCGGGCAAAATCAAAGTGCTCGCCGGCACGGGCGCGAACGCGACGAGCGAGGCGATTTGTCTGACGCAGGAAGCCGGGAAAGCCGGCGCGGACGGATCGCTGCAAGTGGCGCCTTATTACAACAAGCCAACGCAGGAAGGTTTGTATCAGCATTTTCGCGCCATCGCGCGCGCGACGGAACTGCCCATTGTGCTTTACAACATTCCGGGCCGTTGCGGCGTCGAGATCGGCGTGGACACGGTGAAGCGGCTTGCGGCGGATTGCAAAAACATCATGGGCATCAAGGAGGCGGGCGGAAGTTGCGACCGCGTGTCACAATTGCGCGCGGCGCTGGGCCCGAAATTTGAGATTATGTCCGGCGACGATTCGTTGACACTGCCGTTCATGGCTGTCGGCGCGCAAGGAGTCATCAGCGTGGCGTCCAACGTCATCCCGCGCGAAGTTTCGCAAATGGTGAAATTTTTTGCGACCGGCAAAACCGCCGCCGCCCTCCGGCTGCACGAAAAATTTTACCCCTTGTTCAAGGATTTATTCATCGAAACGAATCCAACGCCGGTGAAGGCAGCGCTGGCGATGTTGAAATTGATCGAGGAGGAATACCGCCTGCCGCTGGTGCCGATGAACCCGAAGAATTGGGACACGTTACGCACGACGCTCAAGCGCTGCGGCATTTTGGAGTAATATGACACGCGTCATCATCACTGGAGCAAAAGGTCGCATGGGGCAGGCGCTGGTCGCCTGCGCGAAAAATTTTCGCGATCTAGAAGTCGTGGCGCAGGTTGATCGAGGCGACGACCTTCCCGCCATCATTGCGGAAGGCGACGTGGTCGTTGATTTCAGTTTACGTGAAGCGACGATGGACATCGCCGGACTTTGTGCGCGGCATAAAAAGCCCATCATCATCGGCACAACGGGACATTCCAGCGCCGAAAGGGCGGAAATCCTGAAGTTCAAAGCGAAAATTCCCATCGTCTGGACGGCGAATTATTCAACGGGCGTGAACGCGTTATACTGGCTGACGCGGAAGGCGGCGGAAATTTTGGGAACGGATTTCGATCTGGAAATCATCGAAATGCACCATCGCCTGAAAAAAGACGCGCCGAGCGGCACGGCCAGGTCGCTCGCGGAAATTCTGGCTGAGGTTCGCAAGCAGCAACTCGACAAAGTTGCGCGGCACGGCCGCATGGGCATCGGCGAACGCACTCCCGGCGAAATTGGAATCCATTCCATCCGCGGTGGCGATGTCGTCGGCGATCACACGGTTATTTTTGCGAACACGGGCGAGCGGCTGGAATTCACGCATAAAGCTTCGAGCCGCGACACGTTCGCCAACGGCGCGTTGCGCGCAGCGCTTTGGGTCATCGGACAAAAGCCCGGCCTTTACGATATGCAGGACGTGCTGGGGTTGAAATGAAGTCGAAATTCAGGATTCAGAATCCATTTATGGCACTTTTCAGCAACACCCAATAAATACCAATCGCCGCATGACTATTGATTGAACCAATGTTCATGCGGTTTTCCGTCAGGTGTCATTATGTGACGATAACGGGCAAAATAAGTGTTGCACGGTGTCGCACGAAAAACATATACCCCCGGCATGGGGTCGAGGGTCACACCCTGAAAATCAATACGACCAAAATTTTGACTTTTCAGCAACGGCCAACCGGCGTTGGGCCAGCTGTTGGGTAGCCGATTGGCAAAACCAATTCTGCGGCTGTCGGGCTGTCAGTTACATTATCCAGCATTGCGCGGACTTTGCGGGCGAGGGTGGCGGGGGTATGAGGTTTGGAGAGGAACGCGACGCCCGGCTCAAGGACGCCATGTTGAGCAATGGCGTCGTCAGTGTAACCCGAAGTGAAGAGGATTTTGAGGTCGGGATAAGTGGTTTTCAGCCATACCGACATCACTTTGCCGCTCATCAGTGGCATGATGACATCGGTAATCACCAGGCGAATCGGCGATCCTTTATGTTCGCGCGCCACGTTCAACGCATCCTGACCGTTCGAGGCCGACAGCACTTCATAGCCTTGGGCTTCCAATACCCCACACGCCAAATGCCTCACGGATGGCTCATCTTCCACGACCAGCAAGGTTTCTGTCCCGCGCGGCAAGGGCCCGGTCTGAATCGGTTTGACCGCGACATCCAGCGGCTGCTCGATTCGCGGAAAATAAATCTTGAAGGTCGTGCCTTTGCCTAGCTCACTATCAACAACAATATGGCCGCCGGATTGTTGGACGATGGTCTGGCAGGTCGCCAGACCCAAACCGGTGCCTTTGCCTTTGGGCTTCGTGGTGAAAAATGCTTCAAACAAACGCGTTTTGATTTCGTCGGTCATGCCTATTCCCGTGTCACTGACACTCAACGTCACATAGTCACCGGCAATTGTGCCGGTGTGCATGCGTGCGTCATTTTCATCGAGCGTTACATTGCTGGTGGCGATGATGAGCTTGCCGCCGTTGGGCATGGCATCACGGGCGTTGACGACCAGATTCATCAGCACCTGCCCGATGTAGCCGGAGTCGGCTTTGATGCGTCCGATTTGTTTTCCTGAAACAACCGTCATGGCAATGTTCTCGTCAATGAGCCGCCGCAGCATTTTGTCCAGGTCCTTCACCTCCTCATTGAGGTCGAGCACGACGAGTTGCACCGTTTGTTTGCGGCTGAAGACGAGCAGTTGCCGGGTCAATCCGGCGGCACGTTTCGCAGCGTGCTGGATTTCTCCGACATATTTGCGCAGTAGATCATCGTGACTGAGTCTTGGAATCACCAAATCGCTGTAACCCATGATGACCGCGAGAATGTTATTAAAGTCATGGGCCACGCCGCTGGCGAGCTGGCCGAGCACCTCCATTTTTTGCGCTTCGAGGAACTGCGCCTCCAGCCGACGACTTTCAACAAGACGTTGCGTCAACTGGTCGCGGGTCGCGTTCAACTCGGCGTTGGTCTGCTCCAAGGCAATATTCTTTTCCTCGAGCTTGTCCACCAGCCGCGTGCTGTATTCCTTGAGTACCTCGACTTCCGGCAACGCCCCCACGCACGACGTGGCATGCGGTTTGGCGATGACCTCATGCAACGCGGTAATGATGGTTTCGACGGAGGCGGGCTTATTCAGATATTTGTCTGCGCCCACGTCGAGGGCCAGCTTCACATCGCTCTGCGAGGTGTAGGTGGCCGAGTAAATGATGGTCGGCAGGTTGCGCAGACGGTTGTTCTTGCGGATTTCGTGGCACAGCCGATAGCCGTCCATGCGCGGCATAAGGATATCCGAGATCACCACGTCCACGCGCTGGCGATCCAGCAGTTCGAGCGCTTCTACACCGTCATGAGCCTGTGCAACGACCTGGCCTTCGGCCTCCAGTTGTGCGCATAACAGTTTCAGGTTGGTTGGTTTGTCGTCAACAATGAGGACGTTCATGGGGTTGCCTTTTTTGAACCCGGACTTCGGACGCCGGTAACGCCATGTTTTTCGAGGTCTGGTTTGACGTGTTGCTCAAAACACGCAGGACATACGCTGTGACTGAACTTTGCATCAGTATGCTGGCTGATGTAGGCCTCGACAGATTGCCAGTAATCCTTGTCGTCACGAATTTTCTTACAGTAGCCGCAAGTGGGCAACAATGTGTTCAACACTTTTACTTCGGAAAGGGCATGGGAGAGATTCCGGTTGGCAGTTTCGAGTTCCGCTGTACGTTCTCTGACGCGGCGGTCAAGAGAGTCATTCAACTCAACAAGCGACTGATGCGCCCGGCGAAGTTCGGCCATCGCCTGTTCAAGGTCATGATTTTTCTCTTCCAGCTTTTTAACAAGAGCCACGCTGTAATTCTTCATTATGAACTTCGTATCCGATATTTTCGACGCCGATGCTTTGCGCTCGTCAGCATGGCGCATTGCCTCTTCGAGCGTTCGCAAGAGTATTTCAGTTGAAACGGGTTTGGTCAGATACTTGTCCGCACCGACGGTTTTGGAAAGTTGTTGGTCGCTTGGCGAGGTGTAGGTGCTGGTGTAATGAATCAACGTGATATGCTTCAAGTTGTCGTGGTGGCGTAATTCATGACAAAGGCGGAAGCCATCCATGTTCGGCATGAGGATGTCGGAGATGATGGCGTCCACTTTTTCGCGGTCGAGGATTTGCAAGGCCTCGACGCCGTCGCCGGCTTCGAGTGTGGTGTGGCCTTCAGCCTCGAGCGTTACGCGCAAGAGTTTCCGGTTTGTGGCGATGTCATCAACAATGAGGATGTTCATAATTCAGTCTCCGGTAGCGGACAGAACTGCGATGCTCCGCGCAGGTTGCTGGTTGAGAGTGGTCGCGCGTGCCGGCAAGGTGCCTGGGATCGGCAATTCGAGAGTAAACCTGGCGCCGCAGCCGGGGCCGTCGCTATGCACCGTGAGCGAGCCGCCCAGTTCCTTCGCGAAGAGTGCGGAGTTGTGCAACCCGAACCCGTGGCCATCTTTTTTCGTGGTGAACCCGTGGTTGAAAATCTTCGTGAGATTCTCCCGCGGAATGCCGACGCCGTTGTCGATGACCGATATTACGACTGAGTCCACCCGGCGGCCGATGCGCAACGTCAACCGCCGATCGGCACGGCCCGAGTCGTTGCAAGCGAATTCGGCATTGCTCATGAGAACTTTCAGGATGCTCAAAAGTTTATGCTTCTCAAGAAGCAGTGAAGGAACCTCCTCAAATTCACGAACTATTTCGGCTGCGGGGCGACCCACCGGGTCGAGCGTCAGGCGAAGACTGTCTTCCATCAACTCCTTCACCTCGACCAACACCTTGGAGTCGGAGACCTTCGCTACGCGCTGCTGCATCGCCACCACTTCGTTAATACGTTCAATATTTTCCCGGATCAAACAGAGTTCCTTTAGGGTCGCCTCCTGCTCGGTTCGCAAGTCCCCGGAAAGCTGCGCCAAAAAACCCGGCACCAGATTTCCCTTGGGACCGCTCGTGAGGAATGTTCCGAGGTCGCTCCGATGCTCGTCAAACAAGGCCACCACCCGGTCGAGTTTGGAAATCTGCGATTGTCTTACGCGATCCACGAGCAGGGTGGCCGAGACGTTTACGCTGTTGAGGACGTTGCCGACGTTGTGCAGGACATTCGTCGCGACCTCGGCCATGCCGGCGAGATGCGAGGTCTCCAGCAATCGCGCCTGGGTTCTGGCCAACTCGGCTTCGGTACGCCGGCGCTCGGCGATCTCCGCCTCAAGCTGCTCGTTCCTGCTGGCCAGATTCTGCGTGCGTTGCAAGGCCATGAGGGCCTGCTGCAACCCGGCGTTCTTCTCCTCCAGCTTTCTGACCAGCACGTGGCTATATTGCTTGAGCACATAAGATTCGCCCACGGCCCACGCTAATGGCACCGGTCGCGCAGCCTTCTTGTCCACCACTTCCCGCAGCGCGGCAAGCATGGCCCCGGCGGGCGCGGGCTTCATGATGTATTTGTCCGCGCCGATGGTCTGCGCCAGCTTCATGTCGTCCGGCGAATTGTAGGTGCCCGTGTAAATGATAAAGGGCAGCGCACGTAGCGATTCGCTTTTGCGAATCTCATGACAAAGACGGAAGCCGTCCATGTTCGGCATGAGGATGTCGGAGATGATAGCGTCAACCTTTTCACGGGCGAGAATTTGCAAGGCCTCGACGCCGTCGGCGGCTTCGAGCGTGGTGTGGCCTTCGGCCTCGAGCGTCACGCGCAGGAGTTTCCGGTTGGTGGCGATGTCGTCAACGATGAGAATGTTCATAGGATGGTTTTCGATAAGGAAATCTTTGTCCTGGCGGCGACGACGTCCTCGATTTGTTGCAATAGCGTACGGGTGTTGATGGGCTTGACGATGTAGGCGTCACAACCGGCCTTGAGGGCATTGTCTTTGCCGTATTCTTGCGAAAATGCCGTGACGGCAATGATGGAAATGTCACGCGTGGCTGGTTCTTCGCGGCATTGTTGGGCAACCGCCAGGCCTTTGATGCCGGGCAGGCGCATATCCAACAGGATGACGTCCGGCTTGACCGCCTTGATGGAGTAAATGGCGTGGTCCGCAGAGATCGCGAGCATTACGACGTGGCCGCCTGCCTGGAGCACTTCGCTGGCGAGTTTCAAACTGGTGGGGTCGTCTTCAATGATAAGAATTTTCATATTCCCTTTCTGGAGTTGTCGCCACCTGCACACGCCATGAATTCCACCACTTGTGCTGGCAACATGCGTGTGTCAATTGGTTTGGTAATATAGCCGTCGCACCCGGCGCCGAACGCCTTCTGGTCGTCGCCCTTCATGGCAAAAGCGGTGAGCGCGACGATGCGGATGTGGCGGGTGCGCTTGTCGGCCTTCAGTTTGCGCGTGAGCGTGAGTCCGTCCATACCGGGCAGAGCGATGTCCATGAGGATCAATTCTGGCAGAGTGTCGGCGAGGACAATTTGCGCCTGCTCGGCGTCCACGGCCTTGAGGATCTCGTGGCCTTCAAACTGGAGTAAGTCGGAGACGAGCTTGAGGTTGGTCGGGTTGTCGTCCACAACAAGGATTTTTGTGCTCATGTCGCCTTTCCATTTCCCGTCATCACAGGCAGAACGACGGTGAACACGCTGCCCTTGCCTGACTCACTTTCCACGCTAATGTGCCCTCCTTGGAATTCGACGATTTTCTTCGTCAACGCCAGGCCGAGGCCCGTGCCTTCAAAGCGACGCGCGGTGCCGGAATCCAATTGCTCGAACTCGGTGAAGAGCCGGTTGATGTCCTCCGCCTTGATGCCGATGCCGGTGTCGCCAACCTGCACTTCGAGCCGGTGCGGGTCGAGGCGGCGGGCATGAATGTCCACCTTGCCGCCGTCGTCGCTGAACTTCACCGCGTTGGAAAGCAGGTTGTACAGCACCTGCTTGAACTTATGCTGGTCGAGCATAACGGCGTCGAGTTCAGCACCGATTTCGATGCCGACGGCAATACGCTTTTTGTTGGCGATGCCCTTGATGACAGCGACAACTTCCTCGACGGCCTTGTGCACGGGGAAAATCTCCGGGTGCAACTCCATCTTGCCCGCCTCGACTTTCGCAAGGTCGAGCACGTCGTTGATAAGCTGGAGCAGATGGCGTGCGCTGTTGAGCACGTCGCCCATATATTCCTTCTGCTTGGGCATAAGGGGGCCGGGCTTTTCGTCAACCAGAAATTCGGTGAAGCCGATGATGCCGTTGAGCGGGGTGCGCAACTCGTGGGACATGTTCGCGAGAAACTCACTCTTCATCCGGTTGGCTTCTAGGATTGACTGCTCGAAGCGCTTGCGCTCGGTCACATCACGCGCGGCGGCGAACACGCCCTGCAACTTCCGATCGCGGTCGTAGAATGTGGTCGCGTTATAGGACACCACGGTTTCCTTGCCGTCTCTGGTGTGCGCGGTAAGTTCGTAGTCGGTGACCTTCTTTTCGCTCAACACCAGTTTGATGCCCGCTTCAGCCCGCTCCGGATCGGTGAAGTAACTCTTGAACGGCGCGCCGATGAGTTCGTCGCGCGTGCAGCCGGTGAGCGCCTCCATCTGCTTGTTGACGTCGGTGATGATGCCGAGCGGATCGGTGGCCATCAATGCGTCAATGTTGGATTCAATGAGCGAACGAGTATAGAACTGCTGGTCGCGCAACCGTTGGTCGAGCTTTCTTTGCTCAGCCTCGACCCCCTTGCGCGCGGTATTATCCGTGCCGATCAACAGATAGCCGATGATTCCGCCCTTGCCGTCGCGTAGAGCGGTTACCGACACGACCGCTGGAAAGCGGGTGCCATCCTTGCGGACTTTGGTTAATTCGTAAACGTCCTCGATTCCGCGCGAGGCTTTGAAGACCAGGGCCTCGAACCCCGGTGCAATTGGAGTTCCAAGCTCCTGACTCAACGCTTTGGCGCGGGCGATCACTTCCTGTGGATCGTGAAGGTCGGCCGGCGTGATCTTATTCATCACGTCGGAAGCCGTATAGCCCAGCATCCGCTCGGCGCCGACGTTGAATAATTGAATGACACCTTTCTCATCAGTGGCGATACACGAGAAATAGGCGCTGTTGAAGATTGCTTTCTGCAAGGCTCCCGCTTTCAGCAGCGCTTCTTCCGCCCGCTTGCGCGCGGTATTATCCGTGCCGATCAGCAGATAGCCGATGATTCCGCCCTTGCCGTCGCGTAGAGCGGTTACCGACACAACCGCTGGAAGGCGGCTGCCATCTTTGCGAATATAGGTCAACTCGTAAATGTCCTCAATCCCGCGTGAGGCCTTGAACACCAGCGCCTCAAAGCCGGGCGTAATCGGAGTTCCCAGTTCCACACTGAGTGACGTGGCGCGCGCGATTATTTCCTGCGGATCGGAAATCTCGGCCGGCGTGATTTTGTTCATCACCTCGACGGCTGTGTAGCCCAGCATGCGTTCGGCACCGACGTTGAAGATCTGAATTACGCCCTTGGCATCGGTGGCGATGCTCGAGAAATTGGCGCTGTTGAAGATTGCGCTCTGCAGCGCCCCGGTCTTGAGCAACGCCGCTTCCTCCTGTCTGCGTTCAGTGACATTGCGAGCAACTCCATACATCACCCGGTCCTCGATGACCGGTGTGACACTCCATTGAAACCATCGGTAGGAGCCGTCCTTGCAACGGTAGCGGTTCTCGAATGCGATTAAGGCTTTTCCGCCGGCAACCTTTTCCGCCTCGGCCAGCGTGGCTTCCCGGTCGTCGGGATGTATGAACTCGATGAACGGCGTGGCGAGCAGTTCCGCCTTCGTGTAGCCAAGTGTTTTCTCCCAGGCCGGGTTAAGATCCTTGAAATAGCCGTCAAAGCCGAGGGTGCAAAACACGTCCTGCGAGAGGTTGAAGAATCGTTTACGATCTTCCTCCGCCCGCTTGCGTGCGGTATTATCCGTGCCGATCAGCAGATAGCCGATGATTCCGCCCTTGCCGTCGCGTAGCGCCGTAACCGACACAACCGCTGGAAAGCGGCTGCCGTCCTTGCGAACCTTGGTCACCTCGAAAATGTCCTCGATCCCGCGCGTGGCCTTGAAGACCAGGGCTTCAAAGCCCGGCGCGATCCGCGTGGTGAACTCGAGGCTCAACGCGGTGGCGCGGGCGATCACTTCCTGCGGATCATGGAGTTCGGCAGGCGTTATCCTGTTCGTCACCTCGGCGGCCGTGTAACCGAACATCTGCTCGGCACCGACGTTGAATAATTGAATGACACCCTTTTCGTCCGTGGCGATGCACGAGAAGTTGGCGCTGTTGAAGATTGCGCTCTGTAAGACACCCGTCTTGACCAGGGCAACTTGCGCTTGCTGCTCGCGGGTGGCGATGTCGGCCCGGCGGCGCGCACGATGGAGAGCTTCGTTTAGTATGCTGATGACCACGCCGGTCAGCGTGACAAAAAATATGTCCCAACGATCAACTGCGGATGCGATCTGAAAGCTATGGAACGGCGGCAATAAATAATAGCTTGCGCCGAAATAGGACAGCACCGTCGCCAGCAACCCGGCGCGCAGCCCGCCCACGTAGGCGCTGAGCATGATTGGCAACGTAAAAACTACCAGTGTCGGTCGCTCTCCCAACTGGCTGGCGAGCGCCAGGCGCAAACCAAGCGCGGCAGCCGTCGCCACCAGCGCGAACACATAAGTCTGCCATGGCTTCAGCGGACCCGTTTTGCGCCGGACTTCGGTGACGATCTTCCTCGCAACGGGATTGCCGTCGAGAATAGTTTTTTTATCCATATTTGTTCATTCTTAAACAATGATTGGCCTTGCATCGTATTCAGTTGGGACGCCGCCGCCACAGTCCCCAGACGATCTGACGTGACCTCACTTTTTCAGGCCACACCTGATGTGTTAGTCCGGGGCTTAAGAAAGGGCTAAACGAATGAAAGACAAAGGGTATGTGGCGGAAGGCAAACTTCTCTCCTGGTGACAGTGACTTTCATATCCTTGAGGTAGCATTTCCAAGCCCGTTCCCGGATTTGGATCTTGTATCTAACTTCAAAACAGCTTGAAAACGGCTGATGATTTCTACATGGCATAGAAGGTGAAATGGAAAATACGATGAGGTTTCAGGTGTTTGCCCGAAGTGAGCGTGAGGATACGCCGGGTTGTTTCTGGAGAACGCGCGACGATTTGGAGACCGAAGAGGAGGTCGTCTAAGATGAATAGGATTTCATAAGCAGCCACAACTCTATACGCTGCAACGTCCGGAGCTGAACCATCGAGGGGAATGGGGATTGGATCAGACTGTATCGCTATCACGCTGCAGACGACAAGGAGACAGCCGGAGAAGATTGAGCCAAGAACCGCATCCTCTCTATAAGAGTGCCGGGCGAGTGCGGAGGCTGGTTCAGGGAGCTGCCTCGTTCATAGGTAAGTCTACCGCCCTAAAATATATTTTGGTTACTTACTGAAACGTGTGTGAAAATGTGTATTTCGCCCTACTGACCCAAAAACGGACAGACACTTGCCTTATTTATCGGGCACATGAATTGAGGTGGAAATTAAATTGAAATGCAAGAACTACAGTTCAAAGGATGCCGAACTAAAAATGCCGCTTAACGCTGCACTCTCTGGGCTGGGCGCACTGTTGGGAATTACACACCGGACAATCCGGGTCGTTCACGGCCATTCTGGAGGCAGATATAGCCCCCGAAAGCTCATTCCCGTCAATCCCAAAACTGTGGGCGATCATCTCCTTTTGAAACGCATCCAAGCCAACTTTTCCCAGCCGGAAGTGGCTCAAAAAGCAGGAGTTTCAGAAAGGACGATTCATTCGTGGGAACATGACGAATTGTTGCCAACCGAATCCCAATGGGGGGTCTTGGCTGGCATTCTGCGATTGGATTCCACATTCCCCAAAAGCTGAAACCCAACAGCGGAGTCATGTGTTGGCTTTTACACAGTTAAAAAACAGTTACAGGAAAACGGCCAGATAAATTGCAACAGCCAATCCAATGATTGCGAGAAATCCTGCGATTAAAAATGTAAAGATCAACCCGTATGCCTGTCTGAATTGTCCCCGGTCAAGCGCCTTAACATAACGATGATGCCGGATGGCAGCGATGAGGATGGTTATTATGCCCGCCACGATGAGGGCGATGCCGACCGGAAGTGAAAAGCCGTTGCCATGCTGGGCAACAGTCATGTTATTGGTTAGAGCAATCTCGCGCAAAAACAGGCCGAAGCGGGCGACCACAAAGCCGAATCCCATGAATGCAATGCCGGTTCTAATCCAGGCAAGGAAGGTGCGTTCGGCAGCCAGATAAATACGCGGATCAGTCGGAGAATCGTTTGTCTCATTCATGGCAATGGAGCATAGGTAAAAATCCGGGTCAGCGAAAGTTAAGATGTCAACGCAGCGTGCCGGTCTGGTAATCCAGATTAGCCTGCTGGATGAGGACGTCGTATCGCGCATTGGTGTTGGCGATTTGCGCCGATGTCAGGCTCAACTGTGCCTGACTCAATTCCACGATGGAACTGCTGCCGATCTTGTAACGCGCCTCGGCCAGATCATAGGCTTCGGCGGCATTGCGAACCAACTCCTCCGTGGTGCAAAGTTGCTCCAGCGCGTTGTTCACATTCAACCAGGCAATATGCACGTCGCGCACAATGTTGTCTTCCAACGCGCGCACGAGTTCATTGTCCGCTTGCGCCTTCAATTCCGCTTCGTGCTGGCGCGCCACATAAAATCCGCCCGCGAACAAAGGCAGGCTCAATTGGATGCCGCCCGCCGCGTAGTTGTCCGGCAAATGACTGTCATGTGATGGCGCGTCGCCCGCCACCCCAACGGCGGAAACGGTTGGCAACCGTGAATCGCGTTCCGATTTTGCAAACCGCAGCGCGGCGTCGTGCTCATTACGCAGGCTTAATAATTCCGGCCGTTCCGCCAAGGCGACCTCCACCAATTGTGAAACGTCGTTCGTGTTGGCCAAGACGAAGGGCGATGACTCAACGAGCTGGAACTGTTGCGGTTCACGATAACCCAGCGCGGTTGAGAGCGAGGTCATTGCGTCGTCCGCGTCGTTCTGCGCTTTTTGGAGCAGTAATTTACTTTCCTGAACGGCCACACGCGCAAAACTCACGTCCAGTTCCGACTTGAGTTTGTTGGACGCGAGCAGGCTCACCTGATCGAGCAGCAACTGGCGGGTGTCCACGGTCTGCTGCGCGACGCGCAGGATGGCCTGCGCCCCCAACGTGCCGAAGTAATTGACATTTACCTGCAGCAAAACCTGTTCGCGCGTGGCATTGGCGTTTTGGTTTTCCGCCTGCGCCTGGTATTTGGAACTGGCCGTGAGATTGGCCGTGCGCCCGAAATCGGTGATGAGCTGGCTGACTTCCAAACCTCCGGCGTCGCGGTCATATACGCTCGGATTGTTCAAGCCGCCGGCCATGATGCGCGTACCTTCGGAATTTGCGCCGACGGCGTCCGCGTAAAAATTGGCATTCGGATAATATCCGGCGCGCGTTTCTTTCTCCACTTCCTGCGCCGCGAGCGCAAGATAATTGGCCTCCGCAATTTGTGGATGATTTTGCAAAGCCAGTTTCTGTGCGTCGGCCAGGGTCAAAATGGCCGGCGAGTTGGTGGTTCCGTCCGCAAAAATGTTGCCGGCAAAAAGGACGCCGACGGTCAGGGCAAGAATGATTCTTTTCATTTGGAAATTTTTTAATGCGAAGTTGTTTTCGATTGATCCTCGATATTTTTCGCCGCGGCTTCCTTCCGGCGATAAAGGATGAAATACGCCGCCGGTACGATGAAGACGGTCAGCACGACTGAAACGGCGAGTCCGCCGATGATGGCGCGGGCGAGCGGCGCGTAGGGTTCGCTGCCCGTGCCGAATTTCATGGCCATCGGTATCAGTCCCATGAGCGTGGCGAGTGAAGTCATCAGCACCGGACGCAAACGCACGCGGCAGGCAAGCGAAACGGCTTCGCGCAACGTCCGGCCTTCTTCGCGCAGCCGGTTGGTGAATTCGACGATGAGAATGCTGTTGGAGACTACGATGCCGACCATCATCACCACACCCATCAGCGACATGATGTTGAGCGTGGTGCCGGTGGCAAACAGGATGATCAACACGCCGGTCAAGCCGGTCGGTACGGCCAGCAAAATCAGCAGCGGGTCAAGGAACGATTTGAATTGCGCGACGAGAATCAAATAAACCAGCACGGTCGCAAGAATCAAGCCCAGGCCGAAACTGCGGAATGAAACCTGCATGGCGTGTGCCGAGCCGCGGATCACGATGCGGACGTTTGACGGCAATTGCAGATTGCCAACAATCTTTTGAACGCCCTTCAAAACATTGCCAAGGTCTTCGCCGGACGGCGCGACATAAACGTCCATGACGCGCAAAAGCTGGTAATGGTCCACCTCGGTCGGCGAGTCGCGATGGCTGATGGTGCTGACGGTGTCGAGCCGCGTCGGCAACGGCGAATTTGCGCCCCGCAAAGGGATGGACGACAGGTCGGCAAAGTTTTTAACGAAACCTTCCGGATACTGGACAGTGAGGAAATAATCGTTGCCACTTTTCGGATCCACCCAATAACTCGGCGCAATCATCTGATCCGAAGTCAGCGCGGTGATGACGTCGCCAACGACCTCCTTTTCATTCAAACCGAGTTCGCTGGTGCGTAGCCGGTCAATGTCAAGTTTCAGTGCCGGATAATCAACGTCCTGCGGCACGAGCACGTCGCTGACGCCCGGCAGCGCCCGGATTTTTCTGGCGATGTCCGTCGCAATTTTGTGGGTGCTGTCCATGTCATTGCCGGTGACTTGAATGTCCAGCGGCGCGGGCATTCCCAGATTCAGAATTGCGTCCACTAGTCCGCCGGTCTGGAAATAGGCGGCGACCTGCGGCAATTCCCTTTTGAGCCGCGCGCGCACCAGGTCCATATATTGAAAGCTGCTCAAATGATGACCGGCATTGAGTCCCACCTGAACAAACGCCGTGTGCGGGCCGGAATTGGGCGTGTAAATCGAGGAAAAACCCGCCGTGACGCCAATGTTCGAGACAATGATTTTTAAATCTTTCATCGGCACGACTTCATGGACAATTTGTTCCGCCTGCTGCACCAACTGGTCGGTTAATTCGATGCGCGTGCCGGTCGGGGCTTTGAGATTGATGACAAACTGGCTGGGATCGGTGCGCGGGAAATACGCTTCGCCGATGAGCGGATAAAGCGCGAGGCTCAAAATGAAAATGCCCGTGATGCCCAGCACCGTCGCCACCGGACGGAGCAACGCCAGGCTCAACACGCTTTCGTAGCGGTCGAGCATTTGCTTGAACTTGTGGTTGAACCAGCGGTTGAAACGCGCGCCCCGATTTTTTGGCGCGTCGGTTTCATTTTCATCGTGGCCGTGATGGCCTTTGATAAGCTTGGCGCAGAACAACGGTACGACCGTCATCGCGACCAGATATGAGGCGAATAATGAAAGAATCACCGCCAGCGCCAGCGCCATGAAAAGAAATTTGCTTACGCCGTAAAGAAACATCACCGGAAAAAAAACCACGACCGTTGCCAGCGTCGCCGCCAGCACCGGCAGCGCGACTTCGCGTCCGCCGCGTTCGGCGGCGACTTCGGGCGATTCTCCCATTTCCATGTGCCGGAAAATGTTTTCCAGAACGACGACCGAATTATCAATCAATCGCGAAAACGCCAGCGCCAGTCCGCCGAGAATCATCACGTTGACAGTGCTGTTGCCGATGGACAACGCGATAAACGTGGCGAGTGCGGAAAGCGGGATCGAAAGAAACACCGCAATGGTGGCCCTCATGCTGCCAAGGAAAACCAAAATCATCACGCCGGTAAGCACGAGGCCGATTAAACCTTCGTGGATCAAATTTTCAATGGCGTTGCGCACGAAGACGGATTGATCGAAAACGACTTTTGTCACGAGTTGCCTGGGCATGTCGAACAAGTGAGCAACCGCCTCTTTGATGCCGTCCACGACGGCAATGGTGTTCGCATCGCCGCCTTGTTTGAGCACGGGCAGATAAACCGACGGCTGGCCGTCCACGCGCACAATGTTGTATTGAATTTCCGAACCGTCCTCCGCGTGCCCGACATCGCCGACAAGCACGGAAGCGTTGCCAACCGTTTTCAACGGCACCTGGTTGATGTCCTGCATGTCGTTGATCTGGCTGTTGACATAAAGATTGTAATCGTAAGGACCAATCTTCACGTCACCGGCGGGCAGAATCAGATTCGCGTCGTTCACCGTGCGGACAACGTCCATGACGCTCAACTGATGCGATTCGAGCTTGAGCGGGTCCACATAAACCATGATCTGCCGGTAACGTCCGCCGAACGGTTGCGGCACGGACGCACCCGGCACATTGGCGACCTGGTCACGCACGTCAAATTGGCCGAGGTCGCGTAGCTTCGCTTCGTTCAAACCTTCACCTTTCAAAGTGATCAAACAAACCGGCAAACTCGACGCGTCGAATTGCAAAACGACCGGTGGCAACGTGCCGGGCGGCAGTTTCCGCAAGTCGGCCATCGCCAAATTTGCAATGCTCGTGACGGCGGAATCGGCGTTGAAACCCGGTTGAAAATATATTTTGATCAGACTCACCCCCGGCAGCGAACGCGATTCGATATGATCCACCCCGCTGGCGAGCGTGAAGAAACGCTCAAAACGTCCGGTAATGTCGGTTTCGATTTGCTCCGGCGGCATCCCGTTAAAAAACGTCGCGACGACCACAACGGGAATTTTGATTGGCGGAAACAAATCCACCGGCATCCGGACCAAGCTCGTCACGCCCACCACGCAGGTGATAAGGCAGATGACGATGATGAGATACGGCAGCCGGATGGCAAAGCGGGACATGACAATGAAATGAGTTTAGGAGCGATCTTTGGCGATGGCGGCGCGCAATTTTTCAAGCGAGAAATCTTTTGACTGGCAAAGCGTGATCAATTCCCGGTCGCGTGCGATGATTTCCGCCGCTGCCGCCGGAATCTTTCCAGCAAGGTCGGACGGAATGGATTGGACGCCGTGCAAATCGCCGTGGAGCAGATCACCGGATTGAATTCTCAATCCACCGATTTCGACGGACGTGCCGAATTCCACGATGTGAATGTAGGCGTGCGAGACGGAAATACTCCCGGCAAAAAGTTGAAAACCCAGTTTCTCCGCCGCCGGAAGATCACGCACCGCGCCATTCGTCACCGCGCCCGCGCAGTCCAGCGCGCGCAGAATATTGACATGCACCACGCCCAGCAATGAACCGAGGCCAGGTTTCGTGGCCACGTCCTGAACCACCACCACGCGCGGCGCGGGCAGTGAAAGAATGTAATCCCACCAATCGGTCCGGTCAGGATAGCGGCTGTCAGCCGTCGGCGGCGCGGAACCGCGAACCTTGACCGTGGCGGCGTAACCAAGCATCGGCGGAAGTTTTGGGAACAGGCAGTGAATTGAGTTGTCGCTAAAACCTTCGTTACGCAGCCGCTCGTGAAAAGTTTCAATGGCATTGGCCAGCGTGCAGCCATCCAGCCGCCGCAAAATTTCCAATTGCCCGGAAGTCAAAATAGCATTCATGAATTCAAAAAAGTCCTATGCGTGTCAAAATTTTCCGGCGGGCGTCGTGCCCCAAAAGCAGTGAACCGCGTCGCCACGTCAGTCCGTTTTTTCAGTCTTACGAAAATGAATGACGGAATGAAACGCACACGGTCGTTGAATTGTCTGATTTCAATTTTCATCGCGCAGGGAAAGCTGGATGAGCTTCGGTTCGACTTTCTGGCCGGCCTGAAATCCCGAACGGTTGCCGATGACCACCAGATCACCTTCGCGCAGGCCGGAAAGGATTTCGTATTTGTCCGGCGTTTCCAAACCCAGTTTGACGGCGCGTTCCTCAATCTGATTGTCATGGTTGACGACATAAACCGTCGGCGTCTTGTCGCCGATAACCGCCTCGGTGGGAACGGCCAGTGCCTGAAGGTGCTTTTCAACTTTCAAGACCACGGTGGCATACATGCCTGGCACCAGTTCCAGATTCGGATTAGGCACTTCAATTTCCGTGATCATCGTGCGGGTGTTATCATCCACGTCGTGCGTAAAGCGGGAAATCCTGCCGGTGAAGGTTTTGCCGTTGAGCGATTCCACACGCACTTCAACCGAATCGCCAGGCTGAACATCTTTGACGTAATCCACTGTGACGGGGAAATCCAGCCGCAGCCGGTAATTGTCCGAAACGCGCACGAGGGGCATGGCTTGCGTGTCCGATGAAGTGCCGGCTTGAATGAGTGTGCCCGGGTCGGCATAACGCCGGGTGACGACCCCGTCGAACGGCGCGGTGATTTGCGTGTAACTGACGAGCGTCTGATATTTTTCCACGTCGGCTTTGGCGCCGGCAATGGCAGCGGCAGTGGTCAATTCATTTGCCTGAGCTGTGTCGAGGTCTTGTTCGGCAACGAGATTGGGATGGTCTTTGTTGACCGATAGCAACCGCGTGTAAATCAAGTGCGCGTTGGTGTAATCGGCACCGGCCTTTTGTTCCGTGGCTTGGGCATTGTCCAATTCATCCTGCAATTCCGGCACTTCGAGCGTGGCCAAAAGCTGGCCGGCCTTGACTTGGTCGCCAAAATCCACGTTCATCCGGCTCACGTATCCCGAAACTTTCGCGTGCAGTTCGACTTCAACGTAAGGGCGGAATTCCGCCGCAATCGTCACCTCTTTGTATAGGTCTTCCCGCGTTACTTTCGCCACGCCCGCCGTCGGCACAGCGGTCAAATCAGCATTCACGGGAACTTGCGCGTGTGCATGATGCACCGCCCACAACACGCCGAGGCCAATGACAAAAACGACCGTCAAAGTTCCCAACAGACCGGATTTGAGGGCGAACCGGAAATTCGAGATTTTGAATTTCATGGATTGAGGGAAAATTTTTCAGTTTTTGGACAAAGGCACTTTGACGCGGAAAGAACTGCCGCTGCCGACGGTGCTTTGCGCTTCCACTTCCGCGCCATGTGCCGTGCAGATGGATTTGACGATGGAAAGTCCAAGCCCCGCGCTTTCGGAATCAGCGGAACGAGCCTGATCAACACGATAAAAACGCTCGAAGATGTGTGGCAGCGCATCGGGCGGAATGCCGATGCCATTATCTTCCACTTCCAGCACGGCATGGCCGTTGACGGCGAGAACGCGCAATTGAATTTTGCCATTGGCGCGCGTGTATTTGATCGCGTTGTCGAGCAGGTTGACGACGACTTGTTTGAGCCGCACGCGGTTGCCTTTCACCGGTGCCGGTTCGCCGGCGTCGCAGGTAATGGATATGCCTTTGTCCTCGGCCAGCAGATGCATTTGTCCGGCGGTGGTTTTGGTGAGTTCGCTCAAATCGAAGCGTGTCCAATCGGTTTGCGCTTCTCCGGCGTCGAGCCGCGAGAGTGTGAACAATTGCTCCACGATTTTACCCAAATGTACGACTTCCTCCAACATGCTGCCGACGCGATCGCGCAATTCCGAATCAAGGCGGGCGTCTTCCGCGAAATTTTCCAGTTCTCCGCGCAGAATCGTGAGCGGCGTGCGCAAGTCATGCGAAGCATCGGCGACAAACCGTTTTGAATTTTGAAAAGCGTCGTCCAGCCGCGTAATCATGCGATTTAATGAGATGGAAAGACGTTCCAATTCATCGCCGGTGCTTGAGACCGGCAAACGTTCGCTCAAATTGTGCTGTGTGATCCGTTCAGCGGCGTGCGTGATTTGTGCGACTGGCGTCAACGCCCGTCGCACCAGCAAATAACCACCACACGCGATGATGACGACTGCCAGCGGCACACCCCAGGCGAGTTGCAAAAACAAGTGGTCGAGCATCGTTTCCACCGGGTCAAGCAATTCACCGAATTCCACGAGGTAAGCAGGATTGCCGGATGATTTGAAATTCAGCGCGGCGATCAGCAGAGTTTTGCCTCCCGACAATTTCAACTTGCGATAGGATTCCGTTTGCGACGACGGCGGGAAAATAGAAACTTCCGCCGGATCAAAACTGCCGTCTTTGGGCGCGCCGGAAACATAAATCAACGTGCCGTCGGCGCGCGTGATGCGGATGAAACGGTCGTTGATTTCCGGCTCATACCAGTACTTTGTCTGACTCGCAACATAAGCCTCGCCGGTTTGTCTGACATGAACCAGCAAAGTATTGGCAATCTGGCGCGTGCGGCGGGACTGCGATTGGCGCAGGTCGTTTTCCAAAAAAAGCCGCAAGTCGAGATACAACAGGGCGCACAGCAGCAAAAAAATCACGGCGAGCAAACCGGCATACCATGCGACCAATCGGAAGTTGATGGAGCGCGTGTTCATGCCTGCGTCTCGTCATTCAAGCTGTAGCCGACGCCGCGCACGGTGCGCAGCAGTTTGACGGGAAACGCGTCATCCACCTTTTCCCGTAAATGCCGCACATAGACGTCCACAATGTTGGTCAACCCCTCGAAACTTTGATCCCAGACATGTTCGATGATCATGGTGCGTGAAAAAACGCGGCCGGGATGCGTCGCCAGATATTCGAGCAGCGAGTATTCCTTGGAAGTGAGTTCGATTTTTTTTCCGGCGCGTCTTACGTTTTGCGAAAGCCGGTCAATTTCCAGATCGCCCACCCGCAGCACGCTCGAACGATTCACCGGCCCGCGCCGTAACAACGCCTTCACGCGTAAAAGCAATTCGGCAAACGCAAACGGCTTGGTAAGATAATCGTCCGCGCCCGTTTCAAAGTTTTTTATTTTGTCGGCCATGCCGTCGCGTGCGGTGAGAATCAGGATCGGCACCTGCGAATTTTTGCGCCGGACTTTTTCGAGAATCTCCGTGCCGTTCAATCCCGGCAACATCAAATCAAGAATGATAAGGTCGTAATTGTAAGTATCGGCGGCCTGCCAGCCGCTTTGGCCGTTGTGGTGAACATCCACGGCATAGCGCTCCGCCCGCAGGCCGCGTGTGATGATGTCGGCCACTTTCTTTTCGTCTTCAACCAGCAGGATTCGCATAACCCATTTAACTTCGACAAAGTAATAGACCAAACATTGATTAAAAGGCCATAAATGCTTGATTAAAATTCATTCAGAAACTTTTATTACGAATGAAACTGTGCGAAAGAATGATGGAACTAAATGATAAAATTATGAAAACATTTTTAACATTCAACATCGTCGCCGCTGGTCTTCTACTGGCGGGTTGTGCCACTGGCAAAAGCGGAATGATACTGGATACCGTCGGACCGGCTTCCGCCCAACCGGTGCCTGTCGGTTCAACCGATGGGACACTGATGGTCTATTCCGCTTATGACGTCAACGCCGACTTCAACAGCCGTGATCCTTATCGTCAGGAGTATTCCGACTACCGGATTCTCGCCACCGATGGGAAGCTGCTGCAAAGAGTCCACAATGATTCAGGAACCATTCTTCAAGACCCGATGCCGGTGGAGCTTCCGGCGGGAAAATATCGTGTCATTGCGCGTGCCAACGGTTACGGGTATGTAACCATTCCGGTAATGATTGAGGCAGCGCAAGACACCATCCTACACCTCGAAGGCGGTGGTTCGTGGCCGGATGGAACGGCGTTTAACCAATCCAACGCTGTCCGCTTGCCGGATGGTCGAATCATTGGCTGGAAAGTTGCATCCAATCTGTGAACTGCGAAATTATTAAAAATTTAGACTGACCATTCTCAGGTCCTGCAGTTTAACACTGCAATTTCAGGCTCCAGTGGATGGTCAGGCGACTTATATCTCACAAGCATACTGCAATGATGGTTCGGTTACTGCGGAATGAGTTGACGCAGCAATCTGCTTAAAAAGTTCCGCCCGAAAATCGCTCACCACAGAAATCATACGACCGTGCATCCCTGCATGAATACCACGTGCCGCTTGATCTCGAAACGCTGCTGAAAACTGTGAATCGTCACGGAACTCAATCAAAGCTTGAAACTTTGGCATCCTGGTCCTGGCTCCCTCGCCTGCGTTCCTGAGCAGGCGGAATCCGACAATGGAACCAGCAACGCAAAGCTCATCAAGAAACGAGTGAACGATGTCCAATCCATCTGCTTCTGATATGCCACTTTGCAAATTAAACCACACATTGTAGTGAATCATAGCCAAGTCGCCCAACGACCGAAATTCAGCCACGCCGGGGCAGGGGACGCAAGCACAAATTGACTTTTGGGTGACGTCAGCCGGTGAAGTCGTTCCGTCAGATTTTGAAAACGAATTGCTTTAGGCCGCCCACGCTTTCGATCCCCATCAATTTCACATGAGGAGCGCAAAAGGATTCTGCGGGCGCATTATGCCGCGATTAGACTCGCGGACAACAGGCCGCAAAACCCGTCACAGTTGAGGCAAAGACTTTGGCAAAAGCCATAGATTTACGATTGCAAGGAATCAGTTTCGAGGACGCCATGAAACGGCTGGCGAACACGCCGCCGCCGCCAACATCGAAAAAAGCCAAGCAAAAGGCAATCGCTTCCCGCCGACGCAAGAAATAGCGTTTTCACCCGCATATTTGCTCGTTTTCTTCAATTTTCTGCGTATGCGAGGTATATAGTCCCGTGACAGCTAGGCTAAAATAACCGCGCGTGACTCTCTGGCGTATTCATACATCTCACATGTTTGCAATTCTTCAGTTTTTACGCCGCTGAAATCGTAATCCGCATTCGTGAAGTTTGTTGGTTTTTCGTCTTTAATGCCGGTAGAGAAGTGGTAAAATCACGGCAAGTAAAGTTAAAAGACCAAATGCCAAAAGCCATTGATTTACGGTTGCATGGAATCAGTTTCGAGGATGCCATGAAACGGCTGGCGAACACACCGCCACCGCCAACCTCGAAAAAATCCAAGCAAAAGGCCATTTCTTCCCGCCGACGCAAGAAATAGCGTTTTCCCCGCTCGTTTATTGGTTTTCTTCAACTTTCTGCGTATGCGAGGTATATAGTCCCGTGACAGCTCGGGATTATGTAGTTGACGAACCCAACTCTTTATGGCATATTTGAGCCATGAAAACGAACGAAGCAAAGAATGAGCTGGACGAACTAAACCTGATTACGCTCGCCCAAAAGTATTCCGATGATGACACGGCGCGGGCAAAACTTGAATCAATGCGTTGGCCTCACGGAGCAATCTGTCCGCATTGCAAGAATGACGGAAGCACCAAGCCGAATTGGAAAATCACGCCGAAAGCCGACAGCAAGACACCAGCACGCAATGGGCTTTACAAGTGTGCTGCTTGCCGAAAATTGTTTTCTGTCACGGTAGGAACGATTTTTGAATCATCGCATATCAAGATTGGCAAATGGCTCATGGCGATTTTCATTCTTTGTTCGTCCAAGAAATCAGTCAGCGCAAACCAGATGTCGCGGATGTTGGACGTTCAATACAAAACTGCGTGGTTTATGTTGCACCGTCTCCGGCATGGCATGAGTCCTGAATCGCCTTTGAAGAAAAAGTTGAAGGGCGATGTCGAAGTGGACGAAACCTATGTCGGCGGCGTTGGCGACAGGCGCACAAAAATGTCCCGTCAGACGCCAGTTGTGGCATTGATTGAACGCGGCGGAAACATGGCAACGCGGGTTGTCAGCAACGTCACGCAAAAGAATCTCGGCCAAGTGCTGAATGAGTGCGTGAGCAAAGAAGCGGATGTCCACACAGACGAACACACAGCGTATCGTAATCCGTTGAAGGCATGGAAATCACATTCAACGGTTGTCCATTCGCGCAAAGAATACAGCCGCCGCAATCCAGACGGCACGGTGTCGGGCATCAACAGTTGCGAATCCTTTTTCAGCCTGTTAAAGCGCGGTGTTTATGGTTCATGGCATCATGTCAGTCGCGAGCATCTGCCGAAATACGCGAATGAGTTTGCGTTCCGTTGGAATACACGCGGCCATACGGACGGCGAACGCATGGAATTGGCGGTTGGAATGTTTGGTGGAAAACGATTAATGTATCGCCAGCCGGTCAACTGACTGAAAAAAGGCAGGATTGACTGACTGATAAAAAATAAGCCGCCGCACGTTCCGTGGGGCAGAAAGCGAATCCGTGGCAAAAAAAACGATTCAAAAAAAGAAACGCACAAAACTACCGTCGCTGAACTGGAGCGGCATTAAGTTTGATGATGCGTTGCGAACTATACTGAAAGCAAAACCTCCAATTTCTAAAAAAAATTAAGGTAAATTCAATTGCTTTTTACGGCGGGCAACAAGATTTGCAATGCGGGCTTGGGCGACCATTTTCCATTGGGATTTAGCTTCCTCTGAAAAATCTAGTGCTTCTTTAATCGCCTCATTCATTGCGGGGCCGTCCTCTCCAACTTCCGCGATACTTCGGTCATTGGTAAT
>JBEKBA010000033.1:0-24821 GCA_050015635.1 Verrucomicrobiota bacterium | reverse complement strand
ATATTTTCAGACTCCGCATAAACAACTGTGAAAGGCTTGTGTTCCAGTGCCGATGCCTCCATCCCGACAAGTTTGCAGAAAGCGTTGTTGACGGCGACGATGTTTCCATCCTCGCCGGTAAGAAGCATCCCGTCCGCCGAATTTTCCCAAACGGAACGGAAAAGAATTTCCGAACTGCGCAAAGATGTCTCCGCGGCGCGGCGCTCGGTAATGTCGCGCACGTGCAGCAGGACCGCAGGTTGATCGTTGAATCTGACGCGGCTGGCGCGGACTTCCACCGGCACGGTGCGGCCCGACGACGCCAGGCTTTCGCCTTCAATTCGGGACAATTCACCCAGCGCGAGTTTTTGAAAATTGCGGCGGGCATCCTCGCGACCCTGTGGCGGAATCAATTCCACCAGGGAATTTTTGCCGACCAATTGCTCGCGCCCGACTCCGTGCAGCGCACAGGCGGCGGGGTTCGCGTCCAGCACATTGCCGTCCATGTCCTCGACAAAAATCGCATCGGGGGAATTTTCAAACAAATCCCGGAACCGCTGCTGGTTTTCGTGCAACGCCTCCTCCGCGCGCAATCGCTCCAATGCGCCGGCGCAATGGTCGGCCAAAATCTGGAGCGTTTCCAGGTCGCGGTAGGAATATTCCCCGCCGGGCGGGCTTTGGACGAACACTACGCCGATGACACGCTCGGCTTTGCGAATGGGCGCGAGCATCGTCGGTGTCGAGAGTTGTTTGTTTTCGCTGTTGACGAACAATTCCGCTCCGCGCCGGATGACGCGCTTGACGACCGTGCTGGCGGTTTTGGCCTGTATGGATTGCGGCAGTTCCACCCGGCGTCCGTCCACCGTGGCGATGTTGAGCAGGGAAAAAACCTCGTCGCGTTCGGTGGAGTAAAGATCAAGCGCAAAACTGTCCCAACTGAAAAGCGCGTCGGACATTTCACAGATGACCATCGCCGCCTGCGACGCCGTGGTGGCGGAACTCAATCCGTGGCCCAGTTTTGAAAAAACGGTGTTGCGGTGTTCATTCTGGCGGCGCTCGGTGACATCCCGGCAATACACCACGAGGCCGGCGATTTCCGGTTCGTCCAGTCGGCTTTGGCCGACAATTTCAAAGTGACGCCAGAAACCGTCCTTGTGCCGGTAACGAATCTCCAGTTTGACGGTGTGCGCCGGATCTTCCACCGCAAGTTGAAACGCCTCGCGCGCACGCGGCAAATCATCCAGATGCACGTTCGCCAGGGCATTTTCGCCGATCAATTCCTGTGGCACGTAACCCATCACGTTTTGCACGGACGGGCTGGCGTAGGTCAAAGCGCCTTCGCGATTCAAAATCCAAAGCACATCGAGGGAATTTTCGGTGAGCGCGCGGAAATATTTTTCGCGGCGGGATAATTCCACTTCGCCTTCGCGGCGGGCGCGGCGTTCCCCGGCTTCCTCCACCGCGCGGCGGACGGCGGACGGCAGACGCTCCGGCTGTTGTTTGAGCAGGTAATCGGTCGCGCCCGCCTTCAAACTTTCAATCGCCGCCTGCTCGCCAATCGTGCCCGAAACAAGGATGAACGGTGTGTGCGGGCATTTTTCCCTGGCGATCGCCAGTGCTTCGAAGCCGGTGAATGATGGCAGATGAAAATCAGAAATAATGACATCGAAAGTTTCCGTGTCCAAAATTTGCACGAACGATTCGCGGTCGCCAACGCGTTTGACTTCGGCCTTCAAACCATCCTGCTCGAAAAGCGAGCGTACCAGCTCGGCAAAATCTGGTTCGTCCTCCAAATGCAGAATCTGCAACCGTTGGTCTGTTTCATGGGTAGCCATGGCCTAAACGTGAAAACGAAGCACTATTCATGCCCATCCAAAAAGCAACCGGCTTTCGCCGTTGACATCCGCACGCGTTTGGCTAGATTTGCCACCCTTTTACGCAAAACGAAATCTAACTTATGCCGAATACCAAGTCAGCCGAACGCCGGATGCGCGGCAACGAACGCAAGCGCCAGCATAATCGCAGCGTCAAATCACATCTGCGCCGTCTGGAAAAAAATTACCGCGAATTGATCACCGGCGGCAAAAAGCCCGAAGCCGCCAAACTGCTGCCCGGCCTTCACTCCGCTCTTGACAAGGCGGTAAAATCGGGCGCGATGCCGCGTTCCACCACCAACCGCAAAAAATCCCGTCTGGCCGCCTCGCTCAACGGCGTAAAGTAAATCTGTGCAAAATTCAGGAAGGTCGGGTTGAGAAATCCCGGCGAAAGGCGTAAAAGCAAAAAAACGCCCCGACAATTTGGTTCGCATAAATGAATCTTGCCATTGTCTGGTAACATCCTCTGGACTGTTCTTCGCGGCGCATTACCATAGTGCCGGACTGCACAAAGAAGAAATGGCGGCAAACATCCAGCTGTTTTTGCAGGAGCCGGGGTGACGAGGCTCAATTCAAAATTTGAAATAAGTTGGAGACCCCTTATGTCGCTCCTGCTTTTCAAAGAAAATTTATACAAATTTCACGGTTGTGGTGTCTATGGATTGAAACCGTGAACGGCAACGAACATACCGACTGGTTCGAAACATTCTACGAAGCGAAGGCGACAGGGTTGATCCTCTATGGCCGCGCACTGGGCTTGAGCCACGGCGAGGCGGAGGATGTTTTGCAGGAAACTTTTCTCGCGTTGATGCAAAGGCCGCGGCTTCCGTCGCAACCGGAACATTACTGCCTGCGTAGTTTCAGGAATCGCGCGCTGAACCACAGGCGCTCGCTATGGCGGCGGCTGACGCGCGAACTGGAGTCGCAACGCTGGTTCGAGAAATCGTCCGGCGAAAATCCGGCGGAACGCGCCGCGATGCGCTGTCTCGCCGAATTGCCGGTGGAGCAGCGTGAGGTGATCGTGTTGAAAATCTGGAACCAATGCACGTTCGAGGAAATCGGCGGGCTGCTGGAAATTTCGCCGAACACGGTCGCGGGGCGTTACCGTTATGGTTTGCAAAAATTAAAATCCAAACTGGAAGGAGTCGTTTATGAAAGAGACGGATTCACTGGAGACACAATTGCGTTCATGGCAGCCGCGACGCCCGTCACCGGGGCTTAGGCGGAACCTTTTTGCCGCGCCGATGCGGCTCACGCCAAAACTGGCGTGGGCTTTGGGATCGCTTGCGCCTGTCGCCGCATGCGTGTTGCTCGTGTTTTCGATTCTTAATCCGGGAAATTCCGGCGTTTTTTCACACAACGAACCGATGGTGGCGCTGATTTTGAGCAACCGGAGCGATCCGGCATATCTGCCGGGCGATTTTCAGGGCGCGCAAAATAATGTGTCCTCCGTCACTTTTGATTGGACAAACCATGGTGGTTTGACTTCTAGTATGTCTCCTTTTCAGCGAGGCAGAACGAATTATTGATATGGATTTTACAAAATGAGCAAAAACAAACGCAAATTAGAAAGCGCCAAACCGTCAATCCCGGTCGCCAAGCCGCCGCCGGTCGTGCCGCTGTTCCGTCCCATTGACTGGTTCACGCTTGCGTTTACCTCGCTGATTGTTTTTATCGTCTATTTTTTGACGCTCGCGCCGAATGTGACACTCGAAGACTCCGGCGAACTGGCAACCGGCTCGTTTTACGCAGGTATTCCGCACCCACCCGGCTATCCGTTTTGGGCGATTTACAGTTGGTTCTGGACGGCTATTTTGCCAATTGGAAGTGTCGCCTGGCGCGTGGAAGTAGGCGAGGCTTTTGCCGCCGCGATGGGTTGCGGTCTGCTGGCCATGATGGTATCGCGAGGCAGCAGCATGCTCATCGAAGGCATCGAAGAATTAAAAACAGTCTCCAACAAATGGGAAAACGCCATCTGCGCCGTCTCCGGACTGGTTGCCGGAACGCTAATGGGATTTGACGGGTTCATGTGGAGCGAATCCGACGTCATTAACCGCATTTCCTTGTTTGGCGTGCCATGGCTGATACTGGTGCTGCTCTGTTTGATGCGGTGGATGTATGCGCCACATCAAAAGCGTTACCTTTACTTCGCGATGTTTTTCTATGGTATTTGCGCAACGATTCACCAGACATTGCTATTAAGCGCAATGGGCGTCGAAGTGGCCATCGCTGCCGTTCAACCGCGGCTTGGCCGCGACCTTTTTATTGGCAACAGCATAATCTATGTGGTTTGCCTCATTGCAAAGCAATCCATTCCCGCGTTGAGTAGCATGACTGAGATAGAAAATACCCTTTTCAATATCGTGGGCATTGGTTCAATTCTTGCCGGTGGCTGGTTGTGTTTTAAAACCAAAGGCATCGGAACAGAATGGAAAGCGGTTCTTTTCATGGGTTTATTGTGGGTTCTTGGCGTTTCATTTTATTTTTACGAACCCATTTCCGGCATGACTAATCCACCGATGGAATGGGGTTATCCACGCACGGTTGAAGGTTTCTTTCATGCGTTGAGCCGTGGCCAATATGAAACTGCCCAGGGCACGGACATTTTTCATCACCCAATGCGTTTCGTTGACCAGCTTTGGTATATTGCACAAGGACTTTCCGAATCGTTCAGTTGGGTTTTGATATTCATCGGCCTGCTGCCGTTTTTATTTATCTCCAAAATGCAAAAACGGGAACGCGGCTGGATTCTCGGTTTGACCGCCATTTATTTCTGCCTCGCTGTGCTTCTGGTCATTCTTCTGGACGTCGGCCTGGACAAAGCCACGTCCGATCTTAACAAAGTATTCTTCACCGCCTCGCACGCTTTGTTTGCCATGATGATTGGCTACGGGTTGACTTTGATTGCGGTTTACATGGCCACGCATTATGACCGATTCCGGCGTTGGGGATTTTTGGGCGGAGGCATCGCTGTACTGGTGGCCCTGTATTGCCTCGTGGATGCAATCGGAAACCTTTACTTCGGGACTACCGGCCAACTCCGAATTTCCTGGCTTCCTGGCTGGTTTGGCCAGGTGTTTGCCTTTGGTCCTGATGGTCAATTTGGCCTCTCTGAACTTCCCCACTGGATCAAACAAGCCTTTGCCAGGGATCAGTATGGTTCGCCTGTTTTGGCCAATCTGATTCTGGTGGCAATTCCAATAATTTTTATTTTTGCCCTGCTGATTTACCGCAAACGCGGACCGGTCTTCATTTTCCTGGCCCTTCTCATGGTCATGCCGGTTTATTCAGGAATGTCACACTGGTATAAAAGCGAACAGCGCAATCACTGGTTTGGCTATTGGTTTGGACACGATATGTTCACGCCGCCGTTCGGCATCTACCCCGAAATGACACGCAGCGCAATTTTGTTCGGCGGCACCGACCCCGGACGTTTCGTGCCGACTTACATGATTTTCTGTGAAAGTTTCATTCCACCTAGATGCAAGCCGATGGATCCAAAATTTGACCGCCGCGATGTCTACATCATCACCCAAAACGCGCTCGCCGACGGCACTTATCTGGATTACATCCGCGCTCAATATAATCGCAGTACACAGCAGGATCCGCCATTCTTCCGGGAATTTTTGAAATATGTTCTAGGCATACCATTTGGCCCGGACAGCTCGTTCGTGCGCGGCATTTCCAACCTGGCTTACGACCTGCTCGATGTGCCGTTGACTAAATTCGGCGCACACGTAGAAGCACGCCGGCGCGCCGAGGGCGTTTATCCGCCGAAAGAAATTTACACGCCGTCGCCGGAAGATTCGCAGGACTGCTTCCGCGATTACATGAACGATGCGGCGCAGCGCAAGCAAAGTAACCAGCTTCAGCCCGGTGAAGATGTGGAAATTCAACCCGACGGAAAAGTGCAGGTTTCCGGCAGTGTCTCCGTGATGATGATCAACGGCCTTTTGTGCAAGGTCATCTTCGACCACAATCCGACGAACGATTTTTTTGTCGAGGAAAGTTTCCCGCTTCAATGGATGTATCCCTATGAAACGCCCGCCGGCGTCATCATGAAGATCAATCGTCAGCCCTTGCCGGAATTGTCCGACGAAACCTTCAGGAAGGACCATGAATTTTGGAGTAAATACTCTGAACGCTTGATTGGCAACTGGATCACGTACGACACCAGCGTCCAGGAAATTGCCGACTTCGCCGAAAAACTTTATGTGCAAAATAATTACAGCGGCTTCACGGGTAACCGCAAATTTATCCGCGACGAAGACGCGCAAAAGTCGTTTTCCAAACTCCGGAGTTCCATCGCCGGCGTCTATGCGTGGCGTTTGGGCCAGCAATGCCCGCCCGAATACCGCCAGAAAACCGAGGCGTCCACCCAGGCGTTGATCCGCGAAACCGATTTCGCTTTCAAACAGTCCTTCGCCTTTTGTCCCTATAGCCCGGAGGCGGTCTTCCGATACGTTCAATTCCTGATGCAATTTAACCGCTTGGACGACGCGCAAATTGTGGCGCAAACCTGCCTCAAGCTCGACCCTTACAACGATCAGGTCGCCGGTCTGATGAACCAACTGGAGGACATCAAAAAACAATCCGCCGCGCGCAGCCAGGTTGAAGACCAGTTGCAACAGATGGAAAACGAGGCACGCAACAACCCGAGCAATTTCCAGAACATTTTCAAACTGGCCCAATTCTATTTCCAGATGCATCAAACCAGCCGCGTCATCGAGTTGTTTGACCAGGCAGTGGCCAATCCGAGCATTCCCCCGGGCGACATCGGCATGATTGCCCAATTCTATGCCCAGACCGGCAACTTGCCAAAACTCGAGGACACGCTCGAAAAGCTCACCAAAGTCCTTCCGAACCAGCCTGAGCCATTCTATGACCTCGCCGCGCTCAAAACCGTGCTCGGTAAAAATAATGAAGCGTTGCAGGATTTGCGCACGTCGCTGAACTTGAGCGCCGCACGGCTTAAAACAAATCCCGGCGCGCGCGATCTGCTTGCCGAAGCGCGCAAAGACCAGCGTTTTGACTCGCTCCGCAATCTGCCGGATTTCCAAAAACTCGTTCCACCCAATTAGTCCGCGCCGCTTTATCACGGTTGCGAATTCCGGTGGATGAGTTATTCTGGCGGTCTGAAATTGTTTTCGCGACGACATAATCGCATGAAGAAATCCGAACCACACGCACGAAAAACCCACGGCGACGCAACTGCGGTTGATGAAATCGCAGCGAGCGGGCCAGTTGTGCTCACGCCCGAATTTACGCCGGAGCAAATCGAGCAACTCAAAGCGCGCGCCGCCAAGGCTGACGAACATTGGGATCGCCTGCTGCGCACGACCGCCGATCTTGAAAATTTCAAGAAACGTGCCGCGCGCGAAAAGACCGAGGCCGCGCAATTTGCCAACGCTTCGCTGCTTCAAAAGCTTTTGCCCATCCTCGATAATTTTGAAATGGCGCAAATGGCCGCACAAAATGTCCAGGGCGATTCGCTCGCGTCGTTGCAATCCGGCGTCGCCATGATTCAGCAGCAACTCAAGACCCTTCTCACCGATTCCGGCCTTGAAGAAATTGATGCGGGCGGAAAACCGTTTGACCCGACGCTGCATGAAGCGGTGTCGCAACAGGAAACCATCGAAGTTCCCGAAAACCACATCGTTCAGCAAATTCGTAAAGGGTATAAATTGCGTGACCGTTTGTTGCGCCCGGCCAGCGTTATTGTGGCGAAAAAACCTGCGACAAATTCGTAATTCGCTTTTTTCAAAATGTCCAAGCGTGATTATTATGAGATCCTCGGCGTCAACCGGGAAGTCAGTATCGACGAAATTAAAAAATCCTATCGCAAACTGGCGGTGAAATATCATCCGGACAAAAATCCGGGCAATCACGCGGCGGAGGAAAAATTCAAGGAACTTGGCGAAGCCTACGAAGCCCTGAGCGACCCGCAAAAACGTGCCGCTTACGATCAATACGGACATGCGGCGTTCGACTCACGAGCACGCGCCGGACGCGGTGGCGGTTTTCATGATCCGTTTGACATTTTCCGCGAAGTTTTTAGCGGTGCGGGAGGCGGAAGCATTTTCGAAACCTTTTTCGGCGGCGGCCATGACCCGTCCGGCACCCAACACGGCGATGATTTGCGCTTTGATCTGGAAGTCTCGCTCGAAGAAGCAGCACTCGGCTGCGAAAAGGAAATTTCTGTCACCAAGCTCGACCGTTGTGAAACGTGCCACGGTTCCGGCGCGGAACACGGTTCAAAATTAAAAACGTGCGCGACATGCGGCGGACGCGGGCAGGTGCTGACATCGCGCGGAATTTTCAGCATCGCGCAGACATGTCCGAGCTGCAAAGGCGCCGGACGCATTTTGGAGAAGCCGTGCAAAACTTGCGACGGCAATGGCAGGCATCAGCGCACTTCAAAAATCAAACTGCGAATTCCACCGGGCGTGGATGTCGGTTCGCGTCTGCGTTCATCTGGCAATGGTGAAGCCGGTCTTCGCGGCGGACCGGCGGGCGATCTTTACGTTGTCCTGCATGTTAAAACGCATGAAATTTTCCAGCGCGACGGCGACGATTTGCTTTGTGAAGTGCCGGTGAGTTTTATTCAAGCGACGCTCGGTACGGAAATCGAAGTACCGACGCTCGACGGCAAGGCCACGATCAAGATTCCCGCCGGCACGCAACCCGCCACAACATTTCGCGTCAAAGGCAACGGCGTGAAAAATTTGCAAGGCTACGGCCATGGCGATTTGCATGTGCGGGTCCAGGTCGAAGTGCCGACGCGACTGAATGACGAGCAAAAAGCCAAGTTGCAGGAATTTGCCGCGCTGTGCGACGGCAAGGAAGCACCGCTCGCGCATAGTTTTTTTGAGAAGGCAAAGAAGTTTTTTAAGTGAGCGCGCCATGCATCGTTTTTATCTGCCGCCTGAGCACTGTGCCGGCGACTCGCTCCGGCTCGACGAACGCGAGGCGCACCACGCGTTGCACGTCTTGCGCTTAAAGCGCGGCGAACTCGTCACCGTTTTGGACGGCATCGGGAATGAATTTCTTTGCGCGGTTGAAAATTGTTCGCGCAATTTTGTTACACTTTCCGTGTCGCTGAAAAATTTCGTTCCAGCGCTGCCCTGCTCCATCACACTGTTGCAAGCCATGCCGAAGGGAAAAATCATCGAAAGCATCGTCCAGAAATCCGTCGAGTTGGGCGCGCGGCGGATTGTGCCGATTCTGTCCGCGCGCGTGGTGACGCAACTCGACGATGAAAATGCCGGAAACAAACGCGACAAGTGGCAGAATGTGGCTATCGAAGCCATCAAGCAATGTGGCGCAGCATGGCTGCCGAAAATCGAAGTGCCATTGACGATTGATCAATTTCTGTCGCGCAGGGAAAAATTTGATCTATCGCTTGTTGGTTCATTGCAAAAGGAATGTCAACATCCGCGCGATGTGTTGCATGAGTTTGAAAAGAAGCAGAGACGATTGCCGCAGAGCGTTGGGGTTTGGATCGGGCCGGAAGGCGATTTCACGCTCGCGGAATTGGAGGCGATTTGCGCGGCGGGGGCGTTGCCGGTTTCGTTGGGACGTTTTGTGCTGCGCGTCGAAACGGCGGCGATTTATTGCCTTTCGATTTTAAATTACGAACTGAATTCAAATGTGAACAGCCAAGATGAATGTGTCAATTGACCTTTTACCAATCTTTCGTTCTCCGCTTCAAAACAGACGCTACTGTCAAATCTGTCGAAAGAGTTGCGACTTGAAGCAGGATTGAGTCAAGTCAAGCTCGCCAGGAAATTGCAACGCCCGCAATCGTTCGTGTCAAAATAGGAAAGCGGCGATTGGACTTGATGGAATTGCGCCACATCTGCCAGGGTTCGAAAATTGACCCTAATTGAGTATGTGGCGCGTTTCGGAAAATCTTTGAGGACTTAATTCTTGTCCGCCAACTTTTCACTTCCTGTCGTTGTTATAAATCGGTTGGCTTTGGTTATTAATTCATCGCGATTGAACCAAAACGCGAAGGGCGCGGCCCAGATGTTCCGGATGCGTGAGAGTTTGAAACTGGCGCGTGCGGCGGGCGCTCCATTCGCCAAAATTTTTGTCCGGCAAAGCTTTTCCCAAAATCTGCGTCAGGAATTGCGGTTGCGTCAAGAAACTTTCGGTGGTCAGTCCGGCGGCCTCACCGGCGGTCTGGATGGCGGAGAAATTGACGTGCGCGGTGAGGTCTTGCGCGCCGGCGTTGGCCAGCAGGTCGTCGCTGGCATGATGACGAAAATAGGCGCGGAGCGTGCCGCGCACGCGTGTGGGCGAAAAAAGTTCGTCACCGGTCAGGCCGTAATCAATGGTCAGCAATCGTCCGCCCGCCAGAACGTTCGCGGCTGCGCGCCACCAGTTTTCGGCGGCGGGACTGGTTTCGATGGTGTAGTTGTCAGGCAGGACGGATTCTAATTCGGAGGTCGGAGGCCGGAAGTCGGAAGCCGGGATTTTCGTCCAGGCAAATTTTTCACCTTCGACGGCGACGCCCCACTCAAACCATTTTTTATTTTTTACGTCCCAGCCGAAACGGTGGACGGGCATGGCATCAAGGAGTTCATTGGAGAAAATGATCCCATTGCATCGTGAATCGTGAATCGCGGAAAGTGATTCCACCCAGCGAATATGCGGCGCAAATTGTTTCAGGGTTTCGCGCTGCCATTCCTGCCGGCGCGTGGAAGGTTCGATAATGAGGTATTCGATTTGCTCGAAGAGAGCGGGACGCTGCAATTGAAGCCAGTTCAAAATGTCCTTGGCGAGTTTACCATCATGCGCGCCCGCTTCGACAATTCTGATTTCCGACTTCCAACTTCCGACTTCCGACTCCAGCCATCCGGCGAATTGGAACCCCAGTAGCTGGCCAAAGAGTTCACCGGTGCTGACGTTGGTATAGAAATCGCCGCGCCGGCCGGGATTGTCTTTCTGCAATTCATAATATCCATAATTTGGACAGTAAAGCGCGAGTTCCATGAACCGGGCGAAGGACAAAACGCCGCGTTGGGCGGTTTCGAAGCGGATGATTTCAAATAACTTGTTCACTACTTGTGTTTGGCGCGACTTTAGCTAGCATTCACGCAAAGAAGAAGAGTGATTTATGGCAAAAATTGATGCGTTTTTCAACCTAATGTTCGAGCAGAAGGCATCCGATCTGCATATGTCTTCGGGCAACCCGCCGATTTTGCGCATCAACGGTGAGCTTCTGCGCGTGGACTATCCACCGCTCGAAAGCGATCCACTCAAAACGATGCTTTACGAAATCGCGCCGGAGCATAAGGTCAAGCAGTTCGAGGAAACGGGTGACGTGGATTTCGGCTACGAAATCCCGCACATCTCGCGTTTTCGCGTTAACTTCTTCAATCAGAAAAGCGGCATAGCCGCCGTGTTCCGCCAGATTCCAAGCCGCGTGCTTTCGTTCGAGGATTTCGAGAAATTTGACGCGCCGCTGCCGCCCGTGCTCAAGAAATTTGCGATGCTGAATCGCGGTCTGGTCGTCGTGACCGGCCCGACAGGTTCCGGTAAATCCACAACGCTGGCGGCGATGGTGGATTACGCGAACAAAAATCGCAAAGAACACATTATCACGATCGAAGACCCCATCGAATTTGTGCATGAAAGCAAAAGTTGTCTGGTCAATCACCGCGAGGTCGGTTCGCACACGCAATCATTCGCCGCCGCTTTGCGCGGTGGATTGCGTGAAGACCCGGACATCATTATGGTCGGTGAAATGCGCGACTTGGAAACCATAGAACTGGCGCTGACCGCCGCGAGCACCGGCCACCTTGTGTTCGGCACGTTGCACACGCAAAGCGCGGCCAAGACAGTGGACCGCATCATTGACGTTTTTCCGGCAGATCAACAAAACAAAATCCGCCAGACACTGTCGGAATCACTCAAAGGCATTGTGGCGCAGACGTTGTTCAAACGGACGGACAAAAAGGGCCGCGTGGCTGCGTTTGAAATTCTCGTTTTCACCACGGCCGTCGCCAACCTTGTGCGCGAAGGCAAAACGCACCAGATCCCCGGCATGATCCAAGTCGGCAAGAAGATTGGCAACCAGCCGCTGGACGACCACATCATGGAGCATTTGCGCATGAAACGCATTGCACCCGAAGCGGCCTATGAAAAATCGCTCGACCGGAAAAAATTCCGTTCGTTTCTAGTCAATCCACCCGAAGATGATGATGCCTGATTATGCGCCGTCCCGAATTGGACAACATCCTTACCGTGATGTTGGCTTCCCAACCAGAAGTTTCTGACGTGCTTTTCACCGTGGATCGTCCGCCGCAGGTCGAATCCTACGGCGAACTCAAGCCGGTTATTCTCGACCCGCCTCTCGGCAGGCTCACGCCATTTCAAACGGAGTCTATCGCGCTCAATATCATCGGCGATAATTTTCAGCACATCGAACAACTGTTGCGTCAAGGTTCCTGTGACACGGCTTATGCCCTTTCCGAAAAGGCCCGTTTTCGCGTGAACATTTTTTCACAGCGCGGTAATTATTCCATTGTCTGCCGCCAGTTGAACACCGTCATCCCGACGCTGGAAAAAATGAATTTTCCTGACATATTCACGGAGGTTTCAAAGGAGAAGACCGGCTTGGTGCTGATCACCGGCTCGACCGGTAGCGGCAAATCCACCACGATGGCTGCAATCCTTCATGAGATCAATCAAGCTAAACCGGTTCACATTGTCACCTTGGAAGACCCTGTTGAATATGTCCACCCGCATATAAAGGCGACTTTCAACCAGCGCGAATTGGGAGTGGATTTCGATACTTTTGCCAGCGGCCTGCGCGCTGCGTTGCGCCAGGCACCGAAGGTGATTCTGGTTGGTGAAATGCGCGACCGCGAAACGGTCAAAATCGCATTGAGCGCGGCGGAAACCGGCCATTTGGTTTTGAGTACCTTGCACACGGTCAACGCCGGTGAAACTGTCAACCGCATTCTGGGTATGTTCGAGCCTGAAGAGCAGGAACAAGTCCGTATTCGTTTGGCCGACTCGTTGCGCTGGGTGGTCAGCCAACGGCTGGTGCCAAAAGTGGGCGGGGGCCGGCACGCGCTGCTCGAAATCATGGGACACAATCTTCGCACCGAAGAGACCATTCGCATCGGCGAAAGCGAAGGCAAGACGTTCTACGAAATCATCGAGGCCAGCTACAACTTCGGCTGGCGCACGTTTGACCACGCCTGCCTCGAAGCCTACGAGCGCGGCATCATCACCGAGGAAAATACGCAACTTTATTGCACCAAGCGCGGTGTCGTCGCGCGCGCGATTGACAACATCAAAAAATCACGCGGGGAAAATACTTCCAACTTGAGTACGTTGAAGATGAAGGGCAACACCCGCTCCGGCGCGAACTCCGCCAGCACACTCAAACTCAAATGACCCGAAAAAATTATGACCGACTCATTTGATTTCGTCAGCACCGACGATAAGCCGGTGTTGATTGCCTTTTCCACGCCGGAATGGCTCGAAGCCGCGAAAGCCGCCTTGCAGGAACTTGGTTACAAGGTTCACACTGCCGCCACGCATACCGATTTCGTTGTGCGTTTCAGTCAGTTTCATTACCAAGTTGTCATCATTGAGGAACTCTTCGGCGCGAACACATTTGACGAAAATCTCACGCTTCAGGCATTGCAAACCATGCCAGCCAGCCAGCGCCGCCACGCGACGGTGATTCTGCTGGGCAACTCGTTTCAAACCTTCACGCCGATGGAAGCCTTCAAGCACAGCGTCCACGCCGTCATCAACAGTTCAGAAATGTTTCTGCTTAAACAACTCATTGAAAAGGCCGTCGCCGACAACGCTCTGTTCCTTCACAGCTTCCACGAAGTCCAGAACCGCGTTTATCTAACCGGCAATCACTTGTGACACCTGTGATTTTTTGCTAGAGCTTTTCGCGGAACATCCATGATTCGCCTCGACCAAGCGCTGGTTGAACACGGGCTTTGTGAAAGTCGCGAACGCGCCAAACGCGCCATCCTCGCCGGACTAGTCCGCGTCAACGCACAAATTGCGCACAAAGCCAGTGACATCATTAAACCCGATGACACACTTGCTTTGGACGTTCCCGAAAAATTTGTCAGCCGCGGCGGCCATAAACTTGAACACGCCCTGCTTTACTTCAAACTTGATGTCGCTGGACTCACCGCGCTCGACCTTGGCGCATCCACCGGCGGCTTCACCGATTGCCTGTTGCAAAATGGCGTGGCCAGGGTTTTTGCCGTGGACGTCGGGCAAGGCCAACTCGCATGGAAATTGCGCCGCGACCGCCGCGTCGTCGTCATGGAAAAAACCAATGCGCGCCATTTGACAATCGGGAAAATGCCGCCGTCGTTCGCGCCCGCCGACTTGGTCGTGATTGATTGTTCCTTCATTTCGCTGCAAAAGATTTTGCCGACCGCGATTGCATTATTGAAAGCAAACGGCAAAATTGTCGCGCTCGTTAAACCGCAGTTCGAGGCGGGCAGGGCCGAAGCGGACAAAGGCCGCGGCGTTATCACCGATTCGGCGGTGCATGAGCGCGTCCTGGATGAACTGAAAAAATTTGTAGCCGCACAAACCGGTTTGAACTGGCGCGGCATGGTTGAATCACCGTTGCTTGGCCCGGCGGGCAACAAAGAATTTTTCGCGCTGATTGAAAAAACTGGCTGACAAAATCAAAACCGTCGGACTGGTTGGAAACTCTGAAAAAGTTTCCTGCGGTGCCAGCGTCCGCAAGGCTGCCCGACTGCTGCAGCGCGCCGGACGCAAGGTTTTTTGTGACGCGGAAACCGCACGCCTCGCCAAAATGAAAGTCACCACTTGCGCCGACGCCGCATCGCTGGCCCGTGAAGTGGATTTGCTTCTGGTCTTTGGTGGCGACGGCACGATGCTCCGCGTAGCGCGCAAAATTGCCGGTTCGGCCACGCCCATGCTCGGCGTCAACATCGGCGGCCTCGGTTTTCTCACCGGCGTGCCATCGGATGAATTGCCTCTCGCGTTAAAATGTGTTTGGAACGGAGAATTTAAATACGAATCGCGTGCTTTAATCGAAGCGAACGGAAATTGCCACGGGCAAAAAGTTCACGAAACAGCGCTGAACGACATCGTCGTCAGCCGCGGCGCGGTTTCGCAACTCATCGGACTCGATGTGAGCGTGGATGGAGAACCGATCACACGTTACTGTTGCGATGGATTGATCATCAGTTCGCCGACCGGTTCGACGGCGTATTCGCTGTCAGCGGGCGGCGCGATTGTTTTGCCGACGGCGGAAGTTTTTGCGTTGACGCCGATTTGCCCGCACGCGCTGTCGAATCGTTCCATCATATTGCCGCTGGCCTCGACCATTTGCGTCAAGGCCATCAACCAATTGCCCGCGACGATTTTGAGCGTGGACGGCCAGACCGTCGCCGAACTTGATGCGGGCGATGCAGTGACAATCCGCCGTAGCCGCCGCGCGATTCGTTTGATGTATCTGGCGAACAATTCATTTTTGGAAGCGATGCGCCGGAAATTGCATTGGCGCGGAACTTATTTGTAATTCAAATCACATGGTTCGACTCAAGGACATGGCCAGGCATCTGGGCGTCTCGGTGATGACGGTTTCGAAGGCGTTGCGCGACGCACCGGATGTTTCCGCCGCAACGAAATCGCGCATCAAAGCGCTCGCGCAGCAAATGGGTTATGTGCCCGACTCCAGCGCGCAAGGCTTGCGGACGAAGACGACGAAATTGTTCGGGCTGGTCATCCCATCGAGCACAAACCCGATCTTCGCGCGCATTGTTTTTGCGATTGAAGACCGCGCGCACGAATTCGGCTACGACGTTTTGCTCGCGCACTCGCTCAATAAACCGGAGCGCGAAGAAAATTGCATACGGCGATTGCTTTCGCGGCGCGTAGATGGGCTGTTCATCTCGCCGGTTTATCGTTTCGAGGCCGAGGCGAGGATTTATCAGGAAGTGCTCGCGCGTAAAACGCCGACGGTTTTGCTCGGTCCGCCAGCGGCATTTTGCAAATCATTTCCGAGCATTGAAATCGAGGAACTCATCGCGAGTTATAACGCGACACAGCATTTGTTAAAACTTGGCCATAAGCGCATCGCGTATCTCACCGGCCCGCCGACTGCGCCGTGGGCGCACGAACGGTTTGAAGGCTACCGTCGCGCGCTGCGCGAAGCGGGCCTGGACGTGGACGACAAACTGGTTTTTCAGGCGGGCAGCACAATTGAAGACGGGACGAAGGCCGCGCTCCAAATGTTTAACGAATCGTGCGACGCGACGGCCGTTCAAGCGGTCAGCGACCTGGTAGCGATTGGCTGCGCGGACACTTTGCTCGCGCAAGGCTTGCGAATTCCAGAAGATATCTCAATTGTCGGTTTTGGAAATATTTTGACGACGGAATATTTTCGCGTTCCGATGACAACTATTCGTCAACCGAAATTCCGGCTTGGCGTCGCCGCCGTGGAAACCATGATGAATTTGATTCGCGGCGAACTCATTCAGCCCAAACGTCTGCCCGCCGAACTGGTCGGACGCAAAAGCACCGCACCGCCGAAAGTGTCAAACTAATTGCAGCGGCTCGAATTGCCGTCCGAGAATTGGAACGCTTTTCGTCTTGAGCCAGTTTTCCAAAATGCTGGCGTAGACGTTGCGAAAATCAACGTTGTATTTGATGTCGCCTTCGAACAAATCCTGCGGCGCGAGACTGGGATATTTTCCAAGCAATCCGGCTTTCACTTTGTTGCCAACGATGAACATTGGCGCCGCTGCACCGTGATCGGTGCCGCCGTTGGCGTTTTCTGTCACGCGCCGTCCAAATTCGCTGAACGTCATTACGAGGACGCGCTGCATGTTTCCCTGCGCTTTCAAGTCGTCTACGAATGCCTTTGTCGAATCACCGAGGTCTTTGAGCAAACGTTGCTGCGTGGCGACTTGATTCGTATGCGTGTCGTAACCGCCTTGCGAAACGTAGTAAATCCGCGTCGGCAATCCGCCGCCGATGAGTTTGGCGACGAGCTTGAGCGAATTGCCAAGTTGTGAACCTGGATAGGTCGCCTGATTTTGCACGCGCAGCGCAATTTCGCGAACTTCATCGGAACTCATCTGTGCGTCGAGCGCAGTGCGTTCGATGAAATCCACCGCCCTACCGCCTTGCATCGGCATCCCCGCCGCGAGTGAACCGATGCTGCCGCCGGAATTTTCATCAGGCGCGGGGCTGGACATTTCCACCTCGTTTAACTTTTTGTAGGATTCTTCGGTCATGTCCGTTTGTCCCGGCTTGGGATGGCCGTTGGACATGAAGCGGTAATTTTGCGGATTGTCAAAACAGATGCCTTTGGGCGTTTTCGCAAAAAATGATTCCGGCAATTGGTTGCCGATGGTCACGCCCACCGTCGGATCCGCACCGGAGCAGCAATTATCAAAATAACGTCCGAGCCAGCCGTACTTTTCGATTTTGTCCGAGTCGCTGGCCGTCTGCCAAATTTCTGTCGAGCGAAAGTGCGAGCGGTTCGGGTTCGGATAACCAACACCTTGCACTACGGCGAGATTGCCGGAATCGTAAAGTTCCTTGAAACCGGTCATCGCGCCGTGAAAGCCGATTTCACCGTTCAAATTCAAAATCTGCTGCGGCAAAAGTCCGATTTTCGGGCGTGCCTCGTGATAAAAATCGTTCGTGTAAGGCACAACAGTGTTGAGGCCGTCGTTGCCTCCGGCCATTTGCAGGACGACGAGAATGGTCGAATCCCTGCCGGTGACGATTTGCGTCGCCGAATCCGCCGCGTCGGCGTGCAGCGCGGCGAATGTATTCGCCAGAAACGCGGGCATCGTCCACGACAGCGCGCTGCCGAGCACGGTCGTCCGCAAAAATTCGCGACGGGTTTGGAGTGTGATTTCATTTTTCATAAGTGCCTCATGTTACTTGGTATTGTGGCGTGGACATCACAAGCCGGATGACCGTGAGAATGTCCGCGTCATTTAATTTGATTTTGTAATCCAAAAAATCGCGCAGGGCCTTTTCCTGATCGCCTTGCAAATCCGATTGTAGCAGCCGGTGCTCCAGCGAAGCGACGAGCAAATCCTTGTCGGCACGTTCATCCGGCGTGAGAATTTTTTCCACATTCACTCCGCCGATGTGAATCCGTTGCGCGATTTTTTCAACCCGATCACCTCCCGGACCGCCCGGTTTGCGCGCAAAGTCAGCAGCAGTGAGCTGCGGAAATGTGCCTTGCACGAGCGTGGCGGCGTCGTTGTAGCGGGTCAGCAATGTGTTCGTCGTGATCCAGGTAATGCCGCCATCCCAGCCTTTGACGTTTGGCGGTGCGAACAAATCCTGGCCGAGCTGGCGCGTCATGCCCCAACTGATCAGCGCGGGCGGCAAATCACATTCAAGCATCCGCACGCTGCCGACAAGCCATTGCACCGGGCTTTTGACCTCGTTGCGAACAATGGAAGGATCGTAAAATTCCTCGCTGCGGAACATCATGTGCAGGAACGGCTTGAAATTATATCTATTCTCCCGAAGGGCGGTGGCAAGTGCGTCATTTAATTCATCGGACGGCGGTTGTCCTGAAAAAAAATTCCACAGTTTCGCCGTGATGAACTGCGCGGCCTGCGGTTGCGCCACGATTTGCGCCATCACGTCCTCGCCGTTAAGATTACCCGTGACGCCAAGAAAAGTTTTCTCGCCGTCGTCGTGAAAAAACGGCCGGTAAATATACTTTTGGTTGAGGCGATCCAAAGACCAGCCGGTCAGCGCACGCGCGCCTTCCGTGACATCTTTTTCGGTGTAATGACCTTCGCCGAGCGAAAAAAGTTCCATGACTTCGCGCGCGAAATTTTCGTTCGGATGTTCCTTGCGGCTTTGTGCCTGATCGAGCCAGATCAACATTGCCGGGTCTTTGCCCGCCTCAACGAGCAGTTGCTGCCAATTGCCGGTGGCTAGGCGGCGGAACAATTCATTCTGCCGCCACATGTAATAGGCGTCGCGTACTTTCTCGAAACTCGTCGCGAAATGCCCATGCCAGAACAAAACCATTTTTTCCTGAAACGGCCGTGGGCCTTTGGCCATGCGATTGAGCCACCACCCGCGCAACTCGACCATGCGCACGTATTGAGTTTTGGATTCTTGCTGCTGAATCATTCTACGCTCATCCGGTTTCGCGTTCTTGATGGAATCGCGCAATTCTCTCATGTGTTCAGGGTCGGGTTTCGCCCAAACCGGATCGGGTGTGGAATCGGGAATACGCTCATAATCGAGCAGCGAGGCGACCGCTTGGTCGTGGCTCAAATCAGCCAGTTGCTCAATTTCGTTCGGTGAACCACCAAAACCAGCACGATTCAAAAAATGCGCCGCCAGTTCATAATTCCAACGATCCGTTGAAAGCGCTTTCAGCATACGATTCCAGACGTTAGACCCATCGCACAAGTTTCACATCTGACAACAAAAATTTGACTCCCGACTCCCGACTCTCAACACTCGACCCATGCGGTTGCCGCCCGATTATCATATGCACACGCCACTTTGCCACCATGCGACCGGCGAACCGGGGGAATATGCGGAACGCGCGCTAGAACTTGGATTTCAAGAAATCGGCTTCTCCGACCATTCGCCAATGCTCCGTGATGACTTTGACAATTGGCGGATGCGCTTCGATCAACTTGATGAATACGTCGAGAAAATCCGTGAGGCGCAAAAAAATTTCCCGCGGCTTGCCATCCGCCTCGCGCTCGAAGTGGATTATCTGCCCGGTGGTGAAGATTGGATTCGTGAACTTGCCGCGCGCCATCCGTGGGATTATTTCATCGGCTCAGTTCACTACGTTTCCGATTCGTGGGACATTGACAATCCGCACAAAATTTCTGAATGGAAAAATCGCGACGCTTTTGAAGTCTGGAAAATTTATTTCGAGCGACTCACTTTAGCTGCGGAATCAAAACTATTTGAAATTATCGGCCACGTTGATTTACCGAAAAAATTTGGCCACCGACCGGCGCGTGATTGCACGCCACTTTACAAAACATTTTTGGACGCTGCTAAAAGGCACAACTGCGCCATCGAACTCAACACCGCCGGTTTGCGGAAAGATTGTGAGGAAATCTATCCGAGCCGCGAAATTCTCCATCTCGCGTTTGAAAAAGGCGTGCCGATCACTTTTGGTTCAGACGCTCACGCGCCGGAAGAAGTCGGAATGAATTTCGCCGAAGCCATCCAACTCGCGCGCGAAGTTGGTTATTCAAGCTGCTGCAAATTCACAAAACGACAACCACAAGCGGCCGCATTTTGACTTTTGTAATCGGTTCTGAAAAACTCGCGCCCATGAAACAACCCATCGTCACTTTGGACCTGGAAGGCGTGCTCACGCCGGAAATCTGGATCGCCGTCGCCGAGAAAACCAAAATCCCGGAACTGCGCCGCACCACGCGCGACGAGCCGGATTACGACAAACTCATGCGCGGTCGCTTGGAACTTTTGGCAAAACACGATTTGAAGCTTTCGGACATCCAAAACGTCATCCGCGAGTTGCGTCCACTCGACGGCGCAAAGGAATTTCTCGACGAACTGCGCTCGCTCGTTCAAGTCATTATTTTGTCCGACACGTTCGAGCAATTCGCACAACCGCTCATGCGTCAATTGAATTGGCCGACGCTTTTTTGCCATAAACTTGTCGTCGAGAATGACCGCATCGTGGATTACAAACTGCGTGTTGCCGATCAAAAAAGAAAAACCATCGCGGTGTTGAAACAGTTGAATTACCACATCATTTCCGCTGGTGATTCTTACAACGACATCGGAATGTTACTCGAAGCGAATGTCGGCTTTCTCATTCACGCTCCGGAAAACGTCAAAAAGGAATTCCCACAATTCAAAGCAGTTGAATCTTACAACGATTTAATGAAGCTGATCAAAGGTGCGATGGTTTAATTTAGGTCAATCTTCGGCTTTCAACTCGCGCGCCGTCAAATCCTGCAAAGCCCTACCGGGATTTTTGCCTTCGTAAAGCACGGCGTGAACCTCGCCAATGATCGGCGTGACAACGTTCAACTTGCACGCCAGTTCACACGCCGAGCGCGCGGTCGGATAACCTTCCGCCACAGAAATCATGCCTTTGACAATCGCCTTAACGTTTTCACCGCGACCCAATTGCTCTCCGAAACTGCGATTGCGGCTCAACTTGGAAAAACACGTCACCATCAAATCACCAAGGCCGCTCAAGCCGGAAAATGTTTCAGCCTGCGCACCGCACGCCACACCCAACCGGCGAATCTCTGCCAGTGCCCGCGTGACCAGCGCCGCCTTGGAATTGTCGCCGAACCCGAGCCCGTCGCAAACGCCCGCCGCAATCGCAATGACATTTTTTAAGGCGCCGCCCAATTCAACGCCGGGCAAATCGTTGCTCGTATAAACCCGAAACGCCGGACGATGAAAAAGCTTTTGAACCGCGCCTGCCGTCGCTGCGTCATCGCTCGCGACCACAATCGCCGTCGGAATTCCGCGCGCAACTTCGAGTGCAAACGATGGTCCGGACAACGCGGCGGTTTTTGCCTGCGGCGCGGTTTGCGCCAGCACGCTGCACATCGTCAATCCGGTGTGATATTCAATTCCCTTCGTCACATTGACCGCGATGCCGGAAAAGTTTTTAAGCGATTGTGTCACCTCGCGAAAGGCCTTGGACGGAACGGCCACGACGATGCATTCAGCGCCTGATATCGCGCATGTCAAATCAGCTTCCAGCTTCAGTTCGCGTGCCAGTTCAATACCGGGCAGATAGCGCTCATTGCGTCCGGTCTTCTGTAAATCCTCCAAGTGGGCCGCATTGTGTCCCCAGATCGTGACGCGATTTTTTCCGTCGCACAAAAGCCGGGCGAGCGCCGTCCCCCACGCGCCTGCGCCAAGAACAGTGATTCTCATGTAATGGATTCCTTAATTGAGATGTTTATTTTTGGTTTCGTGAGCCAATTGCAAACATGATTGCACCAATTACACCTAGTCCGATTCCTACAATAATTCCATTTTGCCGGTCGGCCATTAGCTCTAAATTAACAACGCGCCCTAATCCGCTCGCAACAGAAGAATCAAATACCAAGAAGAAATATCCCGCCATTGCAAGTCCTACAGTCAAAAGTAATATTCCAAAAACTTTCAAACTAGCTGAAGTCTGATTTGCTGGCGACAAAGCTTGGGTTTTTATTACAATTCGATTTTCCGTGCCATTGAGCAAACGTTGAAGGTTGGTCTTGTGTTTGTAAATCGCCAGCGCACCCAGTGCGGCGGTAATAACGGTCAACCGGACATTGTAATGCGTTGTGAACCACGTCGCGAACGGCAGCGCAAACGCAGCCACAATCGAAGCAACCGAAACGTAACGCGTTGCCACGAACAAAACAATCCAGAGGCCAAGCACAATCAACAGCGTCCAAGGCACAAGCGCGGCAATCACGCCTGCCGAAGTTGCGACTCCCTTGCCGCCTTTGAATTTCAGCCAGCAGGTGTAGTTATGACCGAGAATTGCGCCCACCCCGGCCATGATGCGCAAACAATCATCCGGCGCGGAAACGGAAAGAATTTGCGGCGCAAGCTTTGAAATAACTTCAACTGCAAACCAGCCTTTCAGCGCGTCCACGAGCAATACAAAAATCCCCGGCACCATGCCAAGCGCGCGAAACACATTGGTCGCGCCCATGTTGCCGCTGCCGACGGTGCGGATGTCAATGCCCTTGGTCTTTGCGGCCAGAAAACCGGTCGGAATCGAGCCAACCAAATACGCCGCGAGCGCAGTAATCAAATAACTCCAAATCGGCACGCCGGTATTTTATGAGGCGGAAGTCCAAAGTTCAAAGGCCAAAGTTGCCGCAAGTTTTCAGTTTTCAGTCTTCAGCTTTCAATGGCAAACTCCGCCCGTGACAACTTCAACCGCAAAACTTCGCGTGGCCGTCCTCGGCACCGGCTCGCTCGGCAGGGAACACGCGCGGCTTTACGCCGAACTCACCAATACCGGACAAATCGAATTCGCCGGCATCTTCGACACCAATGCCGAAACCGCCCGCAAAATCGCTGCGAAATGTAACGCGCGGATTTTTGATTCCGTCGCCGAAGCTGCCGCAAATTCCGACGCGCTTAACATCGTCACGCCGACCGTTACCCATTTTGAACTTGCAAAACACTTGCTCCAGCAAGGCAAACATCTCCTCATCGAGAAACCAATGACCGACGACTCCGCGCAAGCTGCCGAACTCATCCAGCTCGCGCAACGGCACAATTGCGTCCTGCAAGTCGGTCACGTCGAGCGCTTCAATCCCGTTTTCAAATATCTCGAATCCGCTGCGCCTGAACCACGCTTCATCGAGACGCACCGGCTCTCGCCTTACCCTGCCCGCTCGACCGACATCGGCGTTGTGCTCGATTTGATGATTCACGATTTGGATGTCGTGCTCGCGTTTGTGAAATCGCCCGTCACAAGCGTGGACGCCGTGGGCATTCCCGTTTTGAGCAAAAGCGAGGATATCGCCAACGCGCGCCTGCGCTTCGCCAATGGCTGCGTCGCCAACCTTACTGTCAGCCGCGTCAGCCCGGAACGGATGCGCAAAATCCGCGTCTTCAGCGGCCCGACCAACCCCTGTTACATCTCGCTCGATTACCGCGCGCAGGAAGGCTTCATCTACCGCATCGCCCGTGACGATGAGGAGAAAAGTTCGATCCTGAAAAAACTGCTCGCTGCGAAACTTGGCGTTGGTAAAGACTCCGCCATCGTCAGCGAATTTGGCGGCAAACGCATCGTGCGCGAGCCGGTGCCGATTGCGAAAGACGAACCGCTCAAGCTCGAACTGCGACATTTCGTCAATTGTGTCCGCGAAAAACAAACCCCGATGGTCAGCGGTGAGTCCGCCAAACGCGCGCTGGACCTCGCCTTTGAAATCACGCGGCAGGTGCAGCAGAGTAAATGAACAGAAAGAGGCAACAGCATGGATAACACGTCGAAAGCGCAAGTTCTCGGTTCGATTGTGGATTTTGTCGAACCCGTTTGGCAAAAATTGCAACAATTCAATCCCGGCGCAAATTATCAGCGGGAAGACATTAAAAATACACTTCGAGATTTAACCAAACGCGGTATAATACCGAATATCACCCTGCTGCCGGATCAGAAAAACATTAGTCCCATTTCCGCAGAGTCAAATGAGTATAAACTGCTCATCGCTCGCTGTTGCAAGGTATATGTCGATTTGATTGTAGAACCGCACTTTGGAAAGCGAAGACGGATTTCAAAATCTGAAAAAGAATTTATCGTTGAGCTTGAGGACGAAATTTATCGTCTTGAAAATGGAGACGCGATGTTCGGTTATTGAGCCATGAAAGAACCTGGTTACATTTACATAATGGTAAATCCTTCAATTGAAGGGCGGGTTAAAATTGGGAAGACAACACGCGATTCCAGATTGAGGGCAAAGGAATTATCACAAGCCACAGGAGTGGCAACACCATTCTATGTGGCATTTAGTGTTGAAGTTGATGATTGCCACTCCGCAGAAAAATATGTTCATTCGATATTGAAGTCCAAGGGATTTGACCGCTCGCCTAACCGTGAGTTTTTTGAAATTCCGTTACGAGACGCTATTGAAGTTTTAATTCGGGCTGAAAAAGAATTTCCGAAACAGACCAGAACTTTACCCGACGTTAAGCAAGCTGCTCCTTTATCGTCAGATATTAACGCTGATGCCGAGTTGTTTTCAAGGCAGCTCGGCATTGCAACCTTCAAGAAAGCAGTGAGTGCGTATTACGGATTTGGCGACGAATTAGAAGATAAAAGGGAAGCTTTGCGCCTTTTCAACGAGGCAAAGGCTCTTAATTTCGCTCCAGCTTACAACGCGTTATCTGAGTATTTTTTGAGGGAAGCCAACGAAGTAAATAATTCGGCGGCCAGAGAATTGAGGGGAAAAGCGTTGGACGTTCTAAAGGAAGGCACTA
>JBEKBA010000032.1:0-46017 GCA_050015635.1 Verrucomicrobiota bacterium | reverse complement strand
GTAAGGACGACTATCGCCGCGTGCTCGGCGATTTTCGCGCAGGCAAGACTGACATTCTCGTCGGTACGCAGATGATCGCGAAGGGACTGCATTTTCCGAACGTCACGCTCGTCGGCATCATTTACGCCGACCTTGCGCTGCATCAGCCGGATTTTCGCGCGGGCGAGCGCACCTTCCAACTTCTTACACAGGTCGCCGGTCGCGCCGGTCGCGGCGATGTCGAGGGCGAAGTTTTTGTGCAGGCGTTCGCACCGTTTCATCCGGCGATTCAATATGCGCGCCGCCACGATTTTACCGGCTTTTATGAACAGGAAATGGAATTCCGCGAACAACTGAAATATCCACCCGTCAGCCGCATCGCACTGCTGACGCTCAAAGGCCGCAACGAGGACAAAGTGAAATTCTCAGCCGATCATTTGAAACGCGAATTGGAAAAAAATCTGAAGGAGTTCAAACATTTGATTCTCGCCGGACCTGCGCCTGCGCCGTTGCTGCGTGCGGAACAATTTTACCGGTACCAAATCATGTTGCGGACGCGCGTGATGAGCGCGTTAAGTCGCGAATTGGCGTGCGTCATCCAATCGCTGACGCTGCCAGAAGACGTCACGCTGGCCGTGGACATTGATCCGGTGAATTTGGGGTAATCTAAAAAGCTTCGTTGAATTCTTGCCAACAAGCTTGCCAATACCGTTGAAATGAAAAGCTTCCACGAAGAAAAGTTTTGTGATGGAATAACCAAACGACAAACACCGTTCCATAGAAAAGAAACCGTTGCAATCCCATCGTCCAAATCAAACCAAGGTAATTGCGGTTGGAACGTAATTTCGAAAGTTGCTCCGACTGAAATTGGACATGTTTGACCTCATCGCGAAGAATTTGATCGCAAAGTCCGATTAGGATTTTTGACTTCGTCGCTTCGCGCAAGGCTGCGTAATAAACTTTGGCAATGATTTCTGCTGTAATAAGAACAGCGATTGAAATTTCCAAACCACCAAACAAATGCCGCAGCTTGCGGAAAACGACATCCGTAAAAGTAGTTTTGACCAGTGGAATTTTATTAAGCGTCAGAAATCGCGCCAAGTCCCGAGCATGACGTTGTTCTTCTGCGATGAACATTTTAATAGCCACGACATAATCTTGGTCGCCTGTTTGTTCGGAATATTTTTGTGCATCTTGATATAAATGTTTTCCTTCGGAATTCTCACCCGCCTGAAATTCTTTTACAGATTGGGTAACAGCAATCACCTCTTCAGGCGTTAATTCAGCGCCGAGATGCCAAGGAATTTCCAATAATGATTGCGCGTTTTGTTGATAGTAAAATTTCCACTCGGTTGATGATGGCATATCATTTTACAATTGCGCGATTTTCTTAATTCCTCGTTGCCACAAATCAAAATAATACAGTGCGACGACGACAAGGGAGTGACCGATTTTTTCGTCGGCCACGAGTTTCGGGATTTCCGCCACTGGCACGAGCCGCGTGACTAAATCTTCGCCGTGGTCGAATTCAACGGCACTTTTCAACCGGCAATTTTCAATCAGCACGGTGTAGGTGACGTTGCTCAAAATCGCCGGATTTGAATGAATGCGCCCGAGCAGGCGCGCGTGGTCGCCTTCATAACCGGTTTCCTCGCGCAATTCGCGCGCGGCGGTCGCCACCGGGTCGGTCTCGTCCGCGTCCATCATGCCACCGGGAATCTCCAATTCGACGGTGTTCGAGCCGTGACGATATTGCTTGACCATTACGAGCTTTTGGTCGGGCGTGATAGCGATGACGTTAACCCAATTGACGCTGTCGAGGACGTAAAAATCGTGTTCCTTGCCGGTGCGCGGCGAAATTTTTGTGTCAGTACGGATTTTGAAAATCCGAAAATCGCCGCTGATCTTCGAACGGATTTTTTTCCACGGCTGAATCATGAACGCGGTACGTTTGAATTGGCCGCCCAGCCTTGCTTCATCAGCGTGAGCAAGTGCACGAGCGCGTCGTCGTAAGTGCGGCCTTTTTGTTCGGCGAGCTGGCGCGCGCGCTTGTCCAGTTGCGCAGCCATCTCAGCGGACTTGTCCATCGGACAGCCGAGCGCAACAAGGACTTGGGCTAGCTTGGAAATTTCCACAGCATGATTTAATCAGGAAAACAGAAACGCAGGAAACGGAAAATTATTCCTGATTTCCTGAGTCCCTGATTGAATCTGGTTTTCGTTATTTCACTGAGTCGTCCGAGACAATTTTTACGTTGAGCAGGGTCATCTTGGTGATAGGGCGGTCGCCGGGATGCGTGGGCGTGGTGGCGATCTTTTCCAGCACGTCGTCACCCCTGATGAGCTTGCCAAACGCGGTGTATTGCCGGTCAAGAAAGCGCGGGTCGCCGTGGCAGATGAAGAACTGGCTGCCGGCGGAATTCGGATTTTGCGAGCGAGCCATCGAGAGGACGCCGCGGACATGGGGTTTGTCGTTGAACTCGGCCTTGATCTGGTAGCCGGGGCCGCCAGTACCCCAGGACTGCTCCTTGCCGGTGTCCTTGGTCAACGGATCGCCACCCTGGATCATGAAGCCCTTGATAACGCGGTGGAAACAAGTGCCGTCGTAAAAGCCTTGGAGCGCCAACTTCTTGAAATTCTCGACGTGGCCGGGCGCGACGTCTGGCCAGAATTCAAGGACCATTTCGCCGGCACTGGTGGTAAGAATGGCAACTTCACTCATAAACTTTTTGGGTTGGAATTATTCGGCCTTGTCGGCGGGAACGATGGTCGCGGATTTGATGTAATCGAGGTCCGGAAAATCCTTTTTCAAGTAGGCGTTGCCTTCACCTTGAATGCGGCCTTGATCCGGCCCGCGACCACTGGGAGCGCCTTCGCCATACTCGCTGTTGATCTTGTCCACCACATCCATTCCCTCAATCACTTTCCCGAAAGGTGAAAACCCCTGTGTGTCGAGACCGCTGTTGTCTCCAAAGTTGATGAACAACTGCGTGGTGCGCGTGTTTGACCCTGCGGTGGCGAAGGTGATCGTCCCGCGCGTGTTGCTGCCCTTGACCGGGTCGTCGGCAATCGTTGCTTCACGCCACTTCGCAGAGACATTTGGATCGCCGTAGATGCCGAACTGGCACATGAAGCCGGGAATCACGCGGAAGAAGGCGATGTCCTTGAAGAAGCCGGAACGAACGAGGTTGTAAAAACGATCCGCGCCATTGGGTGAAAGTGATCGGGTGACTTCGACGGTGAACTTCCCCTTGGTCGTATCGAACTGCGCCTTGAAGGTTTCGGGTGCCTGTTCAGTGAGTTTGGCGGGATCAATGAAGTCCGGCGAAGCGACTGCAGGCTTGTCTTCCTTGTTGGTATCGTCGGCTTGAGTTATCGCAACGGCGGCAAAAAGGCCGAGCGCACACAATAGATGAATTGCTTTCATGGCCGGGAAATTTTCCAGAACGATGGCAAAAAGTCACGCGCGGAATTTATTTCTTGTCGTCCATCGAACGTGTGATGAGGCTGCTACGATCAGCTTTGCGTGCGCGGCAAATCATCAAAGTCACCAGCGCCACAGCACCAATGAAAAGCGTCACGCCGATTTTCAGTGCGCTGCCGCTGCTGATGCCGGCATTTTCCGGCGACGGCGCGGCGGTGTTTGTTTGTGCAATTATAGTTTTTGCTGGAGTGAAGACGACATTGGTTTCCGCGACCAAATTTGTTTGCGCGGCAGACGATTGTGAATTCGTCATCTCCAATTTTGGCGCGGGCGATGCATGCGGCGGTAGATTGGTTCCGACATTCGTGCCGATGATGATCAGTGGCGGCGCGATAACGACTGGCGCAGGTGGTGGCGGTGGGTTTGGCGGTGTTACCTCTGGTGCTTGGGGAATTGGCGGAAACTGCGGAAAATCCGGCGGCCCGGCTGCCGAGTTCACCGTGTAGCCGACATACACGCCGGTTTGGCTGCGCAGAACAACGACAAACGGTTGCAGCGCCTTTTGCAGTGGGCGGCGGTTTTTCTCAAACATTTTGTTGATCGCATCATCGAACGGCGTGTGGTTCATCTCGCCATCGCCGTCGCAAAAAATCAGCACGGTCAGCCGGTCGGAATCCTCCACAATGGCGCTCAACAAAAGCATCGTTGCTTCAAAGTCCGTGCTTTTCCGGTAACGCTGGCTCTCGACAAACGCGGTGATATTTGCCGCGATTGTTGCGGCATTTTCCGGCTGCCACTGCTGCAAGGGAAATCTCCCCGGGCCCACTTCTTTGGCAAACGTCCAAACACCGATGGTGTCGCCCGGCTGCAACTGGCCGTCCATCATGGAAAATAAAAGTTTTTTTACCGCCACCCGGGTTGTGGGCAGGCATTTTTTCATCAGCGATGACGTGTCGAAAATCAGCAGGAAACGATTTTGAATTTTCTGCGGCTCCGGTTGCGCATATAGTGCCGGAATCAACAAAATTGTTGCAAACAGCGCGAAAACGATTCGTGCGGATTGGACAATTTTTGGGGGACGTGTTTGGTTATTCATTTAATTTTGCCTCATGGTGGACGGCTGAAACGATTCCGCTCCACACGATTGTAATTTTTCAACTCATCCTGCAATTCCGCCAGCGCGTTCCCGATCATTCGAATAAAATTTTCACAGCTTGTCGCCGAGCTGCCAAAGCCGACGACCGTGTCGCGTTCCGCGTGGTCATTTGTCACCACCAGCACTTCGCCGTAACTTTGAAACCGATGAGCCGCGCGCTCAATCATGTCGTCGGCAGTTTGCCCGGCGCGCGAAAATAAAACTTCCACCGCCGCGCTCGATTCTTTCTTCGGCGCATCCGGCGGCGCGCCAGCGCCGTCAAAAAAAACCGTGATTGGCTCACCCGTCGCATCGTGATAGCGCATCAGGATGTGAACGAGTGCCTCACGCGCACGGGCGGAATGGCGCGGCTGGCCCGGAGCCAGTTCCGGCCAGTTGTGCAACAGACTGTAGCCGTCCACCAAAATGCGCACCAGCGCCATGCAGCCAAAGTAACCATTTTCCGCGCCAGATAAAATGTAAATCGCTGGTCAGGAATCGAATTGTTTTTAGGCAAAATTTGATTAAACTGGTGTCTACAAATTTGCCATGGCCGCTGCCCAGTCCATTTTCCAAAAGTCAAACCGCCGCATCGCCGCGCTCGCGCTGGTGGTTTTCGCACTCGACCAGTTCACCAAATGGCTTGTGCTGCGCACGCTCGGCGACTATGACGAAAAAATCGTTGTGGCCGGTTTTTTTAAATTTGTTCACTGGGGCAATACCGGCGCGGCCTGGAGTCTGTTTAGCGGCAACAACAGCGCGCTGGCGCTCGTCGCCCTGCTCGCGCTCGTCGCGCTGTTTCTTACGCGCCATCACTTCGACTCGCACACGTTGACCGGCCAGATCGCATTCGGCCTGATTTTCGGCGGCATTGCCGGAAATCTTGCCGACCGATTGATTCGCCATCAGGTCGTGGATTTTCTCCGGTTTTATCTTCAACAACGCGGCGGCGGCGAAATCGGTTTTCCCGCTTTCAACATCGCTGACAGCGCCATTTGCACCGGTGTAGCGCTCATTTTTCTCATCACTTGGAAAAATGAGCACGCGCCGAAACCGTCGGCGAACTGATTCGCCATGTCCGCGCGCACGGAAAATTTCATCGTCGAAAAATCGTTGCCGAACGAGCGGTTCGACACTTTTCTGCGTAAAAAATTTCCCGCCGCCTCGCGTGGCGCGATGCAACGGCTGATTGAACAAGGCCACGTTCGTGTCAATGGCAGGAACGTCAAACCCACGCATCATCCGCACGCGCGCGAGCAGATTGAAGTCCATTGGCCGGAAGCACAGCCGGCCGAAGCACAGCCGGAAAAAATTCCGCTCAAAATTTTGTTCGAGGACAAATCGCTGCTCGTGCTGAACAAACCCGCCGGACTCGTCGTGCATCCCGCCGCCGGACATGAGGAACACACGCTCGTCAACGCGCTGCTGCATCATTGCCGAGGTTCGTTGAGCGGCATCGGCGGCGTGGCGCGACCGGGCATCGTCCACCGGCTCGACAAGGAAACGAGCGGCTGTTTGGTCGTCGCGAAAAATGACGAAACGCATCTCGCGCTCTCGAAACAATTTGCTGAACGACGCGTAAAAAAAATTTACAACGCGATTGTCTGCGGCGAACTCGCCCGCGACTCCGGCCAAATTCGCGCGGCCATCGCGCGACATCCGACCCATCGCAAACGCATGGCCGTGCGCGACGACAGTTCCGGTCGCGCCGCGCACACAAGTTATTGCATTCTCAAAAGGCTCAACTCGGCCACACTCGTCGAGGCGCAAATCCACACAGGGCGCACGCACCAAGTCCGAGTGCATTTTCAATTTCTCGGCCATCCACTCGTGGGCGACGACACTTACGGCGCGCGGCAAAATGCGCGGCTTAAGGAATTGACGAATTACGCCGCGTCGCACGTGATGCTGCACGCGAAAGAACTTTCGTTCATCCATCCACTCACGGAAAAACGAATGAGTTTTGAAGCGCCGCTGCCGAAGGATTTTCGGGACGCGTTGAAATTACTGCGGGTGAAAATTTAAGGCGAAACTTAAGGGACAATGGGTGTTGAAACCAGCGTTTTGGCGTTTCAATGTTTTCGCTCGAGCCATCCAACAAAAAAAAGCGAGTGCGAACGCAAATAACATAAAAATGACCGCGCCAATTATGTTAGCGCGTTTGGATTGGGAAATCGTTTCTTGCTTCACTTCTTCAAAATGTTGTCGTTCAGCTTCACTTTTTGTATGACTTCGTTCAGAGGAGGAACAATTTGAATAGTCATTTTGGAATTGTTGGTTTTGAGTTTCATTTGATTGCGCCCAAACAAAACCCGGGTCTCAATAATGTCGGTAATGCGCATTTGATTTTTTATGCGTCCTCCGCGTCTCTCAATTAATTCTTCGCCTGTAAATTCATATTCGACTGACCACATCATGTGACGTGAACCGAAGCACCCGCGAATTGTTCGGAGAAATTCCAAATCTTCCGAATGCGTAGCTTTCATTTTTCGTGAAGCTAACCATTCACTTTTGCCTCGTCCAGTTTGATTTGAACTCATCTTGCCGAGTGCACTTTGAAAATTTATTCGCTTGCCGCAAGAGATTTTCGCATATTGTTGAGGGATGAAATCCATGACGGGTTACGGTCGCGGCGAGTGCGCACGGGACGGTTTCAAAATCACCGTTGAGCTGGGCGCGGTCAACCGGCGTCAGTCGGAAATTTCCGTGAACCTGCCGCGCGAGCTGGAGATGCTTGAATCGCAGGTGCGCGACGCCATCAACGCGCAGGTCGCGCGCGGGCGCGTGACGGCGCGCATCGCCATCCACGCCGCCGAGGGCAAAGCGTCCGCGCGAATGCACATCAATCTGCCGCTCGCAAAATCCTATGCGACGGAACTGGCGCGGCTGGCGAAGCAGTTGAAACTCTTGGGCGAGGTGTCGCTGGATCAAATTTTGCGCGCGCCGGGAGTTTTTCAGACGGACGAGGAGTTGGTCGAGGCGGAAAGTATCTGGCCCGCCGTCGAAAAGGCGTTGAAACCGGCGCTGGCCGCGCTGGTGAAAATGCGGGTGCGTGAAGGCGCGCATCTGGCGCAGGATTTGAGCACACACATCAGTGTGATGAAGAAATCCGTCAAGCAAATCCAGAAGCAAGCGCCAACGACGGCGGAAAATTACCGCCGCCAACTTCTTGAGAGAATCAAGAGCGCCGGAATTGAAAACATCGCGCCGGACGATGAACGGTTGTTGAAGGAAGTGATTTTGTTTGCCGACCGGTCGGACATTTCAGAGGAATTGACGCGGTTGCAAAGTCATTTTCAGCAGTTTGAGGATTGCCGGAAAGCGAGGGAGCCGGTCGGACGCACGCTGGATTTTCTCGCGCAGGAGATGAACCGTGAAATCAACACCATCGGCTCAAAGGCGAATGATGCGATCATCGCGCGCGAGGTCGTGATTTTGAAAGCCGAACTGGAAAAATTCCGCGAGCAGGCGCAAAACGTCGAATGAAAAATCGAAGCCGGAAACCGGAAACCGGAAGCCAGAGACCGGCAATAGCACCCCAAAAAAAATCCGAACCGCTGTTGATTTTGATTTCCGCGCCGTCGGGTGGCGGCAAGACAACGTTGTGCCGGCAATTGCTCCGTGCGCGGCCAAACATGACGCGCGCGGTCACTTGCACGACGCGCCCACCGCGCAAGGGCGAACGCGATGGGATGGATTATTATTTTTTGCAAGCCGGAGATTTTTTGAAACGCGTGCAGGCGGGAAATTTTTTGGAACACGCAACGGTTTACGGCAACAGCTACGGCATTTTAAAATCCGAGTTGCTCGGCAAATTGCGCGAAGGCAAGGATGTTTTGCTGAACGTGGATGTTCAAGGCGCGGCTACGATTCGTGAAAAGGCGGAAAGCGAACCGGAATTAAAACGCGCGCTGGTCACGGTTTTTTTGACACCGCCAACGCTGACGGAGATTGAACGGCGATTAAAAAAACGCGCCGCCGATTTGCCGGCGGTCATTCAAAAACGTCTCGCGGTCACGCGGCAGGAAATCGCGCAGTGGAAAAATTTTGGTTACCTTTTGGTGAGTGGGACGAAGCAGGAAGATTTGCGCCGGGTACTGGCTATTGTTGAAGCGGAAAAAATGCGCTCGGCGCGTTCGCAACCACCAGAATTTTGAACTAGAATCCAGACATGAGTGTTTCGCGAAAAATTATCCTCGGCGTGACTGGCTCGATTGCCGCGCATAGAGCGGCGGACTTGGCAAGCCTGCTCACGAAACAAAAAGGCGACGTGCATGTGGTGATGACCGCCGATGCGCAGCATTTCATCACGCCGCTGCCGTTCAAAACGCTCACACGCCGTCCAGTCGTGACGAATCTTTACGACGAGGAAGAAGGATGGAAACCAGCTCACGTCCGGCTGGCAGACGAGGCAGATTTGTTTTTGATCGCACCGGCAACGGCCAACGTCATTGCGAAGCTCGCAAACGGTCTGGCGGACGACGCGTTGAGTTGCATCGCGCTGGCGTTGAATCCGAAGGCAAAACTTTTAATCGCGCCGGCGATGAACGGCAAAATGTGGCTGCACGCGGCGACGAAGGCAAATGTCACGACGTTGAAAAAGCGCGGCGCGGAATTCATCGGGCCTGACGACGGAATGCTCTCTTGCGGCTACGAAGGCATTGGCCGTTTGTGGCCGGTGGAAAAAATTGCGGAGCGCGTGTTGAAGTTGTTGCGTTAAAATTTTCCTCCGCAGCGTTGAGTTTATGAAACCAAGCCGAGCCCAGTGGCTGAAGCGGTTGCCGGTGCTGCTTGAGATTCCGGCGCCGGATCCGCCACGCCTGCTTCGCCGCATCAAATTCATGGATCGGAACGTCGTGCTTCCCGTCAAAGCGGTGTTCATTGGATTCATTTTGTATTCATTCGATAACACGCCATGGGTTGGTCAAATTTCGAGCACGCTGGACGTGGCGGTGGAAACCGTGCAATACATTTTTGGGTTTTACATTCTGGCGAATATAATTTTGGCTGCAATTTTATTGGCCATGGAACGGCTACCGCTGGCGGTCGTGCAATGGACGGTGGTTACGGGCAGCCTGGTGGACGGGCTGTTCATCGCGGGCATGGCGCTTCTCACAGGCGGTCTGGATAGCATTTTTTTCTGGTTGTTTATGGCTTTGATTCTTCGCAACGCCGTGAGTCTGCCGCCGGGGTTTTCGCAGTTGTTCCTGAATTTTGCCATCAGTCTTTGCTATGTGCTGGTGGCGGTGCTGGATGTCGCTGTTTTGAGCAATCTGGATAACGCGACGCTACGCGCGCTGGATTTGACCTCGCACGAGGATTTGGGAGAGCCATTTGCTTTGCGCCTGACGCTATTGCTGCTCACAACGGTTTGTTGTTACGGCGCACAGGTGTTGCTCGAACGTCAGCGCCTGGCCGCCGAGGAGGCAGGTGAATTCGCCGCGCGCGAAAGCCAGTTGCGCTCCGCCGGCCGGCTCGCCGCCGAGTTCGCGCATCGAATAAAGAATCCACTCGCCATCATCAATAATGCCGCATTCTCGCTGCAACGCGCGTTGCGCGAAGGTAAAAATGTCCCGGCACAGCAAATCGAAATCATCCAAGAGGAAGTCGCGCGCGCCGACAAGGTCATCACGCAAATCATGGGTTATGCGCAATTGAGCGAGGGCCGCGTCGAAAAATTGAACATCATCGAGGAATTAGATCACGCCATTGCACAGGTTTTTCCGCCCGCCGTGCCGGCAAAAATTCAAATCCACCGCGAATATGGCCATGGCTTTCCGCCGTTGCTCATGCAGCGCGGCCATTTATCGGAGATTCTCATGAACCTTTTGCAAAACGCGCGCGACGCGCTCGGCGAAACCGGGAGCATTTTTGTCGCCGCCGAATGCCACCGTGATTACTCGATTGAAATTTCCGTGCGCGATAACGGCTCCGGAATTCTGCCGGACAAAATCGAGCGAATTTTTGAGGCCTACTACACAACGAAAGAGCGCGGCAGCGGACTCGGACTTGCCATCGTCAAACACAACGCAGAACTTTACGGCGGCTCGGTGCGCGTCGAATCCGGGCTTGGACAAGGTGCGAAATTTATCTTAATTTTCCCCGCGAAAGCGTTAATGAAATTCCCAAAATGAGTACGCCGCTGCCACCCGTTCTCGTCGTGGACGACGAGAAAAATATGCGCCTGTCGCTTCAGACCGTGCTGAAGGACGAAGGTTACGCAGCGCGCGCCGTCGAATCCGCGGAGCTGGCCTTGAGTTTGATCGAGAGAGAGGAATTTTTCATGGTCATCACCGATGCGCGGCTCGGCGGCATGAGCGGCTACGAGTTTCTCAAAAAAATTCACGCGCAAAAGCCGGATTTGCCCGCCCTCATGTTCACGGCCTACGCCACGCCAAAACTCGCCGTCGAAGCCATCAGGGCCGGCGCGATTGATTATCTCGCCAAGCCGTTTGAGCCGGAGGAATTGCTCCACGCCGTCGCCCGCTGTGCCGAACGACACCAACTCTTGCGTGAAAATGCCGCGCTCCGTTCACGCACCGAACAAATTTTCAGCCTCGGCCAGATCATCGGTGAATCGCCAAAAATCCGCGAAATCCGCCAACTCATCCAGATCGTTGCACCGACCGACGCGCGTGTTTTGATTCTCGGCGAAAGCGGCACGGGCAAGGAACTCGTCGCGGGCGCACTTCACAATTTGAGCCAGCGACGCGAAGCGCATTATGTCCGCATCAACTGCGCCGCGATTCCTGAAATGCTTTTGGAAAGCGAGTTGTTTGGTCACGAAAAAGGCTCGTTCACCGGCGCGTTGAAACAAAAATTGGGACGCGTCGAGGAAGCCGACGGTGGAACAATTTTTCTCGACGAAATCGCCGACATGAGCAAGCCACTTCAGGCCAAACTGCTGCGCTTTCTCGAAGATGGCACATTCACGCGCGTTGGCGGTACGCAGGAATTGCGCGTCAACGTTCGTCTCATTGCCGCGACGAACCGCAACATCGCACAGGCCGTCACCACTGGCCAGTTCCGCGAAGATTTGTTCCATCGTCTAAATGTCGTGCAACTCAATTTGCCGCCGCTGCGCGAACGCAGCGATGATGTTTTGCTGCTTGCCGAGCATTTTTTGCAAATGTTCCGGGCGACAATGAATAAAAATGTGGACGGCTTCACAGCCGCCACACGACAAAAATTGCCTTCTCATCGTTGGCCCGGCAACGTGCGCGAACTTCGCAATGTCGTCGAGCGCGCGCTGATTTTGGAAACGACGCACGAAATTCAACCTTCGAGCTTACCTGACTTTCAAGTCGAAGCGCGTTTGCAAAAGGTTGCGCCGGCGCAAGTCGCCTTGGACGAATCGCTTGACGACGCGCTCGCACGGACTGAGCGCGAACTGATTTCCAGCGCGATGGAGCAAAATGATTTTAACCTGACGCGCGCCGCCGAGCGCCTTAAATTAACCCGGCATTCGCTTCGTTACCGGATGCAACGGCTGGGAATGAAAATTGGCGACAATACCACAAATGAAGCGCCCGCCGCCGCTGACCGGCAGATTCCCGAAACCTGATTGCCCCATGAACATCCCATTGCCATCGTTCGCGGATGTGGTGAACTCTTTAATTGTCATCGGTGCGGGTGTATTGGCGGCATCGGTGTGGCTCTTTTTGTTTCGCAGCAAGCTAATGCATCGTCACAAATACCACCGCCGTCGCTCACAACGTAAGCCTAATCCAACGCTCGCGCAAACCGGCGGCTTGCCGCCGCTTCGCGATGAAAAAAAATCTGCCGATCAAACGCCGCCACCGTGATGCAACACAGCCATGCGATCACCCGCAAAAGCGCCTCGAATCTCGCGCTCGCGTTCATTTTGCTCCCGCGCCATAAGCGCGACGCCATGTCCGCGCTCTACGCCTTCTGCCGCAAAGTGGACGACGTGGCCGACGAAGAAACTGTTCCCGCAGAAAAGCGCCGCGCGCTGCTCGCCGAATGGCGCGACGACGTGCGACGTGCCTGCGAAAATCAATCGCCGCGGCTTCCCGTGAATCAGGAATTGCTGCCCGCCATCCAACAATTTCGTCTGCCGTTTGCATTGTTCGACGAATTAATCAAAGGCTGCGAGATGGATTTAGACGCCAAGCGTTATGAAAATTACGAGCAGCTTGAACTCTATTGTCACCGCGTCGCATCCGTTGTTGGCCTTTTGAGCATTGAAATTTTCGGCTACAAAAATTCGGCAACACGTGACTATGCCGTTTATCTCGGCAAAGCGCTGCAACTGACAAACATTTTGCGCGACATTCGCAATGACGCCGAGAGGGGAAGGATTTATTTACCACAAAGCGAACTAAAAAAAAACAATATCAGTGAAGAAGAAATTTTGAATTCAAAATATTCCGATCGTCTTTACACACTTGCTGCCAGCGTTGCCGGCCGCGCAAAATTTTTTTACAAACTTGCGCGACAGGCTTTGCCCGTGGAAGACCGTCGCTCAATGGTCGCCGCCGAATTGATGGGTGCGGTTTATTGGCAACTGCTGCAAAAACTGGAGCGACAACAATTCAATGTTTTTGGCGAGCGCATGATTCGCATCAACCGGCCTCAAAAACTGCTTCTAATTTTGCGTGCGTGGTTGCGTTTCACTTTCGGCGCGACAACTCCAAATTATGGCACCCCCTGATTCCGTTCGCCGCCTGATTGTGAATGCGGACGACTTCGGCCTTTCGCGCTCCGTGAATGAAGCTGTCATCCGCGCGCATTGCGAAGGCATTTTGACGACCGCAAGTCTGATGGTAAATGAATCCAGCTTCGACGAAGCGGTAAAGCTCGCGAAACAAAACCCAAAACTCGGCGTTGGTCTGCACCTGACTTTGCTGCAAGGCCGTTCCACATTGCCGCCAGGAAAAATTCCCGGCCTCGTCAATGCGCACGGTGAATTTTCCAGCAGTCCTGTCGGCGTCGGACTGAATTATTTTTTCAACCGCAACCTGCGCGAACAGCTTCGCTCTGAAATCCACGCGCAGTTTGAAAAGTTCCACGCCACAGGCCTGCCGCTCGACCACGTCAATGGCCATTTGCATTTGCATCTGCATCCGGTTATCTTCAAAATCCTGATGGAAGATGCGGACAAACTCGGCATCCGCCGTTTGCGTTTGACGCGCGACTGTTTCTCACGCAGCCGGAAAATGTCCCGCGGCCATTGGTTTTATCGCATCTCGCACGTGGCGATTTACGAATGGCTGTCAAATCGTGCCAGTGAACCGCTGCGCCAACGCGGAATCCGTCAAGCACAAGTCACTTTCGGCCTGTTGCAGAATTCGCAGGTGGACGAGGAATACATTTTGAAACTGCTGATGGAATTGCCTGCGGGTGATTCGGAGCTTTACTCACATCCGTCACTGGACGAATTTAAACATGAATTCGATGCCCTCGTCAGCCCGCGCGTGAAGGAACTGGTGGGAAAAATCGGCATCAAATTGATTCGTTACCAGGATTTATGATCAAACTGCTTTTGATTCTGCTCGTTGGTCTCGTCTTCGAATCCACCGGTGTCATCCTGTTGAAGAAAGGCATGACGCACATCGGTGACATGAACGGGGTCACTGCCGCCGAAATCTTCCGCGTCGTCAAGGCGGGCGCGACGAATCCGCAAATCCTGCTGGGCGTCTTTTTTGAAGCGTTATTCTTCATCTGCCTGTTGATTCTAATGTCCAAGAGCGACATCAGTTTTCTCTGGCCGTTGACCGCATTAAGTTTTGTATTTGCGACTTTTGCGGCGATGTGGTTTCTCGGCGAGCAGGTTTCAGACGTGCGCTGGATTGGCGTTTTGCTCATCGTGGTGGGCGCGGCGTTCATCAGCTACAGCGAACACGCGAAGGGAAAATCCGTACCGCCAACTTCTGGACAATCATCAATTCCGTCCTCACATCCGTAAAATTCCCCGAACAATTTTATCCAAATTCACCGCAGCTACCGCAGATTTACGCTGAAATTTCCAAAGAGGAAATACTTTATGCGGTTTACAGAGAATCGTCCAAACAAGTTTGGGATAATTAATTCGGTCAAAAGAAGTCATCAGCGCGTTAAAATCCAATGGCAAGTCTTCCTGTGCGGTATCCAAAATGACCCGAATGGTTGCACTTGGAATTTTCTTTTCTCGGCAAACGGTGCGGATTACCGATGATTCCATTTCAACCGCATCCGCTCCGGTCGAATTCCACAAATCTTTTTTTTCTGCGACAGTAACGGCCACTCTTTTTGCACAATAAAATTTTGCGGGAGCAGCTCCAAGTTGAATCAAATTTGTTTCCAAACCCGCTTCAGTATCTTCATCAAAAATGACAGTTCCAAATGCAAGATTTGGATTTAGTCCACCAGCAAATCCACATGTTAAAACAAGCCGGTATTCATTTAACGCAAGTTCCGATTGAATGCTTTCCGCAGCATTTCTTTTACCCATTCCAGTTACGAGTGTGTTGCAGCCATCGAAGCGAGTAACTAGAAATCCGACTTCTTCTTTCACAGCATAGCAAACCAGAACGTCCAAGTTTCGGATTTTGCCACGATTGCCACCTTCGCATCCATGCACGCTTCGTAACATAAGATTATTTTATCCCCACCAGCCTTTCCTTCCAGATTTTGTAAAGCTCGACCGTGGCGCGGACGTCGCGCAGGCAGTATTCGGCGATGTCGCGGAATTTTCCCGCAGCCAGTAGCGCGCCCACGTCCATGCCAGTGACGCCGTGACTTTTGGGCGATTCGATACCAAAAGCCTTGCAGTAAAAATCCAGATTGAACCGCCGCGCCGCGCCGTCGCGTCCGCTCACGCTGTAAAAGGTGAATTGCTCCGCAAGGTCGCAGTGCGGGTCGGTCGCGTAACGGTAGCCGAGCCAGTTTTTTTTTGAGATCGGCACGTTCAAGATCGCCGAGCGCAGGTAAAGGAACGGCACGTCGAAGCCGCGTCCGTTGAAGGTGACGACGGAATTGAAATTTTTCGCGGCGTCCCAAAATTGCGCGAGCAATTCCGTTTCGTCCACACACGGAATAAATTTCACCGGCGCGTTTTCCTCGTCTGTTTCCTCGAAATCTTCCGCGACGAACAATGTCTGGCCGCGTTGCGTCTCGGCGTTGAGCATGGCGATGCAAACGACCTGCGACGTGAACGGCCACAGGTTCATGAACTGTTTGATTTCGGCGCGTTTGTTGTCCTTGGCAGTTTCGTCGCCGAGTTTTTCGGCCTCGCGGAAAAGGTATTCCTGCTGCGCCTCGTCGAAATTTTCGAGCGGCAGCGCGGAGGTTTCTATGTCGAAAACAAGAGTGGGCATAAAATATTCAAGCAAACTGAATCACCGACAAAAGAAATGCAATTTACTTTTAACCTCCATGAGATTTTAAGCAAGGAGTTGCACAAAAGATGGTGCGAATGTAACGAACAGCTTTTCAAAGAAAATTAAAAAACACAAGCACGCGATTGCGTTGCATATGTATGTATAGTATATATTATACACTTTGCATGACACCTGCAATTGAAGCGGGTATTGCAGATCACGTCTGGACTTTGGAGGAAATCGCCAGTTTAATTGAAAATGATTTAAATTGAGTCACTACCCAATTATGCCTTTGCTTGAAATCTCCCGTCTTGTAAAGTCGTTTATCAGGCCGGACGGCACTAAACACATTGTTGTCCATGTGAAAAGCTTCAGTTTAGAAGATAAGGCTCAAATGGCGTTCCAAGGCGAGAGCGGTTCAGGCAAGACGACATTTCTTCACTTAATTGCCGGGATTCTTAAGCCGGATTCCGGCAGCATCATCATCGCACGCCAAGAAATGTCCGCCTTGAGCGAGCCAAAGCGTGACCGTCTTCGCGCATCAACGATTGGTTACATTTTTCAGACCTTCAATCTTCTGCAAGGCTATACTTGCCTAGAAAATGTCTTGCTGGGCATGTCGTTCGGTCCCAGAGTGAATCATGCTTTTGCTGAAGCATTGTTATTGTTGAAACGAGTTGGTCTTGATGACCACTTGACGCATCTTCCCCGCCAGCTTTCCACGGGGCAGCAGCAGCGCCTTGCCGTCGCTAGGGCGCTTGCCAACAAACCCAAGCTCGTCCTTGCCGACGAACCTACCGGTAATCTTGACCAAAAAAATGCGCGGAAATCGCTGGCTCTGATTCGCGAGACATGCTGCGAAAATGGTGCCGCCTTGTTGCTAGTCAGCCATGATCGCGACGTTCTCTCACAGTTTGAAAACGTTCAGGAGTTCGGCGACATCAATCAAACTTTGCAGGAGGAGACCTGCATATGACCATCTGGTTGATCATTTTCAAAAGCCTACGGCAACACGCGCTTTCCACAATTATCACCGCACTTTCCGTCGCTTTGGCCGGCGGTCTTCTGATGTCAGTCTGGTCGGTCAAAGAACAATCAGAAGCTACGTTCACTGGCGTAAATGCCGGTTTCGATGCCGTGCTTGGGGCGCGGGGTTCAAAGTTGCAACTAGTGTTGAACGCCATTTTTAATTTGGAATCCTCGCCGGGGAATCTGGCCTGGTCTGACTTTCTCGACATCCAGAAAAATCCCGATGTCGAACTCGCAGTTCCGATTGCGGTTGGCGACAACTATCGTGGTTATCGTATCGTTGGTACGACCCTTGACCTATTCGAGAAAACTGAATATGCGCCCGGAAAAAAATTCGCCCTCCAATCAGGTGGAATCTGGTTCGACCCCGCGCGCCGCGAAGCGGTAGTCGGCAATTTTGTTTCCCGCAAAATGAATCTAAAAGTTGGTGACACTTTTCATCCTTTCCACGGTCTGATATTTGATGAAAAAAATCAGCACTCAGAAACTTATGTCGTGGTCGGGGTTCTCAAACCCTCCAACACACCAGCCGACCAGGTGATTTGGATTCCGCTCGCAGGCATCCAAAAAATGAGCGGTCACGATCCAGAGATGGCAACCGAGGTCAGTGCCGTGCTGGTCAAGTTGAAAGCTGATAGTGCGCTGGCTGGTTTCCAAATGGATATCATGTACAACCGGCAGGGCAACCGCCTCACTTTCGCATGGCCGATTGCAACTATCATGGCGGAGTTGTTCGACAAAATTGGCTGGTTTGACCAAGTTCTTGCTCTGGTTTCATATCTTGTCGCCATAGTAGCCACAGCTTCAATCCTTGTCAGCATTTACAATTCGATGAATGAACGGCGGCGGGAGATTGCCATCTTGCGCGCGCTCGGCGCGCGACGAATCACTATCTTTGCTTCCATTCTGCTCGAAGCCGCTTTGATTTCTACCTTGGGAATGCTGATTAGTTTTGTGATCTATGGCGTCATTTTTTCCGTTGCGGCAGGCATCATTCGTGCACAAACCGGCGTTGTATTGGATTTGTTAAAGTTAAATGCCGTCATGCTGTGGGCACCTGCGGCGTTAATAATCCTCGGCGCCCTCGCGGGCGTTATCCCCGCGATCAAAGCCTACCACACTGATGTTGCCCAGAATCTCGCGCCCATCTCCTGAACCTGAAGATCATCAATATGAAACGATAAAGATGAAGAAGGAAAAGAATAGCTGCGAGGCCGAAGCATTGATATCCGCCAACAAGAGACATTACAAAAGAATTGTGGCGATCGTCAGTGTGGGTATTGCCTTGGTTTTCACTGAACTTTTTTGCATGCCGATGGTTGTACCCAAGCGGATAACCTTCACCCAAATAATGCATGGTGATCTGATTAGTCCGCCATCGGCGACTAATTTCACAACAACGGTCGATGTACCGTCGGCGAAACAAACTCCAATTCATTTGATTCCCGATGACCCTAGGCATGGAACAATAGCCACCGGCGGCCCCAGGGCCTACGTAGAGGAGTCTAGACCCAATATAGACACTACAGAAACAACTGACGGAGGCTATTTACAAACCAGCTTCAATAGGCTGGCGGCGTTTCAAGTCAAGGTGATCTACCAAATAGTAGATCCAGTCAGGTTAACAACTATCCAAAAACTAAACAGGCAAATCCCCGATTCTATCAAATCCCTTGATGGCCGCGAAATCGCCTTAAGGGGTTTTATGTTGCCGCTGAAGTGGGAAAACGCACGCGTCAAGGAATTCCTCCTTATGAGAAGCCGGGCTTTTTGTTGTTTTGGCAAAACCCTCGAAATCAATGAACTGGCATATGTCCGTATGAATGGCAATGGAGTCAAATCCATCATGGACCAGCCGTTGACTGTTTACGGAACATTGCATGTCGGTGAAATCATCCAACATGGACGGTTGAACGGTATTTACCAGCTTGACGCAACGAAGATGGATGGGCCAACAGATGCTAGATGACAGTGCAATATCTGCTTCCATGGGAGTAGAAGTAACGAAACTCAAACTTTCCCGGACGGAAGGTTTTTTTAATTACAGACTCGCAACCTCATTACCCGCAAACCAAGCAGGCTCGGCAATCAAATCGTAATCCGTGTGCCCTACAACTTTGACTTGGGCAAATTTCCCCAACGGCAGTTTGCCATGAATGTAAACGCGACCGTCAATGTCCGGCGCGTCGGCCTCGCTGCGCGCGACAAAATAACTCCCCTTGAGTCGGCCCATGTGCTTGTCCGTTTCGCGGATGAGGCCATGTTCCCATGAATTGACGTTTGCGCTTGGGAGTTGTTTCGCGCTTGCTTCGCCTTCGACAAGGACTTTGATTTCGCGTCCCACGAAGGATTCGGAAATCTTCCTCGCGATTTTGTGTTGCGCGGTCATGGCAAGTTCACGACGGCATTTCTTAATTTTGTCGGGAATTTGTCCTGCCATTTTTCCCGCGAGCGTCCCGTCTTCCTGCGAATAAGTAAACACGCCGAGTCGCTCAAATTTCGCTTCGCGGATGAAATCGAGCAGCGTTTCAAAACTTTTTTCCGTTTCACCGGGAAAGCCGACGATGAACGTCGTCCGCAGTGCAATGCCGGGAATTCCGGCGCGAATTTCGCGAATCAAATCAATAATGTATTGCTGAGACGTTTCGCGGCGCATCCGTTCGAGCATATTTTCGTGGATGTGCTGGAGCGGGATGTCCACGTAGCGCGCGACTTTTTTGCAATCCGTAATCGTCTCGATCAATTCGTTCGTCCAATGCGCCGGATGCGTGTAAAGCAGGCGAATCCAGAAATCACCCTTGAGGGAATTGAGTTCGCGCAACAGCGTGCAAATCGTCGTGGCATCGGTAGGAAGCGACTTGGTGGCAGCGGAAAATTTTTCTGGCGACGATATCGTGCGCGAATGGTTCGGGCGCAAGTCCAATCCATAATAAGTTGAGTCCTGCGAAATCAGGTTCAACTCCCTCACGCCGTCGGCAATCAACGCTTTCGCTTCGGCGACAATGTCACTTTGCTGCCGGCTGCGATGCGAACCGCGCATCCGAGGAATGATGCAAAAGCTGCACGGATGGTTGCAGCCTTCGGCAATTTTTAAATACGCAAAATGTTTTGGTGTCAGGCGAAAACGCGGCGTTCCAAAATCGGGAATGAACGCTGGACGTGCGGTGACATCGAAAAGTGGAGCGGACGGTACAAAGACGGTTTTGGTTTTACCAAATTTTCTGGTGCCACGGATGGATTCTTCCTTTTCGTGTTCGGAGACGCTGTAGTTTTTTTCCAGTTCGTTCAAACGGCCAACGACTTTTTTCTTCTGGCTTCTGGCTTCTGGTTGCCGGCTTTTACTACCGCGCGCCGCGATGGCCTGTTGCACGATGTTTCCCACCTGCGTGACCTGGTCAATGCCCATGAACGCGTCCACTTCTGGCAGCAGCACCGGCAACTCGTCGCGAAAGCGTTGCGGCAAACAACCGGAAACGATAACCGCCTGGTCACGATGGTCCGCCTCGCGCATCTCCACAAATTCAAGAATAGTATCCACGCTTTCTTCCTGCGCGGAGTCAATGAAGGAGCAGGTGTTGACAATGACGGCGTCGGCCTGGGTAACGTCATTGACAATCTCGACACCGCTTTTCATCAGCGAGCCGAGCATGATTTCGGCATCCACCAGATTTTTGGCACAACCGAGCGAAATCAAACCGACACGCAACGGACGTTCACTGGAATTTTTCTTTGTCATTGGAGAATCAAACTACGCGAAGCAACGGACGCCGTCGAAAATTTTATTTGCCGACAGAATTAGTGGCAGGCGCGTTCATCGAGGAAACATTCGTCGGCGCGCTGGTCAAAATTGTCGCGGCGGGCGGCGCATTGGTTTCCGTCGGCAAACCGAGTTGCGTCCGCAACACGGCGCGGGCGGCGAAGGGCAGTCCTTGCTGCGGGTTAAGCAATTGGTTCAGCACATCGCGGTTAAGGTCCGCAAATGGTGGCAGGCCAATGCAGGCAGCGAATTCGTGTCGCCGTTGATCAAGGGTATGTCTGGATATTTCTTGCCAAGATAGTGAAACCATTTCGCGGCTTCGGCCACATGGTTGGCTTCGTAAAGAAAATAGATGGCGTCTTTCAGAAAATTTTTGTGTGCTGTGGCGATGTTATCGCGGCTTTTTTCGTCTTGCTTCATCATTTCCTCATAGGCGGCGTTGACCTTTGGAATGAGGTCGAGATTTGGACCGAGTTCATACGCTGGATTGAACGGATTGGCGATGAGCCGACCGTGAAGGAACGCTTGCAGCAAAGACTGGTAAATACCGCGCCGCAGCGTGATTAAGTCATCTTGCTTCACCTTGCCGGGATGTTCCTTCGCCTTTTCCAGACCCAGAGCATACCAGTAAATCGCGTGCGCCTCCGGCAGACGCCAGTCAAACGGCCCCCATTGCGAGTCCACTTTCTGTGCGAACACCGGGTCGATTTTATATTTTTCGAAGAGCAACAGTGCGTTCGTTCTGGCTTCGGGAGTTTGTGGGCTGATCAGTGCGGAAAAATTCGTTCCGTTTGGATCAAACAGCGGCGTCATTTCCTTGGCCCATTCCTGTTTGTAATACCAATTGGCGTCGTCGAGGTTCTGTCCCATTTTGCTTTGAAAAATCCAACCCAACTGTTGGTAGAGGAGCGTGGTGTCGGGATTGTAGCGCAGACCGTCATCGCGCAACAATTCCATTCCGCGTTGCACCCAGCGCCAGCGGTCGGCAAAATCCTTGAATTTGACCGAGATGTTCCAAGCCATATTCCACGCCTGAAACGCCCAGACTTGCGGGAAATGTGGCTCCAAATCCGTGATCCAATCCGCGAGTTGCGCCGCCTCAAAAAATTTGTCGTCCTGCTGCAGATCGTTGGCACGAATCCAGAGATAATTGGAAATCAACCCGCGAAAACCACCGAGCGCGACAGTCGTGAACGCTAAAATCGGCGGCGCATTGTTCAACGGATCGGCACGTGTAAGGCCGAGTTGCGCCCGGTCGCGGTTCAAAGTTTTTTGCACCTGGCCGGAACTGAAAATTAGCCCCACCGTGAGCAGCAATAAAAGGATTTTTTTGGTGCGCGCGTTCATTGATTTCCCTGCGCCGTCGCCAGTTCGCGCCGACTGAACAAAACCATGCCGACGGCACTAATGATGCCGCCGAGCAACAGCACGATTTGCCCAAACGCCGCGCCGAGTTCGCTCCACGGAATGCTGCGCCCGGTGCTTAACGCGTCAATCGGCGAAAAATTTTCCGACAGATTAACGACCACCAGCATTCCCTTGAACATCGGAATCAGCACCACGTCCGCCACTGAATGTCCCGCGATGCCAGATTCCTCGTTACCGGCACCAATCGTGCCGTTGGAAACGGCATCCGCCAAAGTGCCACTCGAAAGTCCAATCATCAGAACCGCCAGCGAAAAAAACGCCGCGACTGGAAATGACAGAAAACTCGCCGCCGCCAAACCAAGCGCGGCCAGCAACGCCATCCAGCAGAAAATGATTCCCAGCCCACGCGTAAAATTCAGCGCGAAGCCGCCTTCGGGATACAACACCTCCATGCCGTCTTCGAGCGGGAACAACAGCGACGTGTCGTTCGGGTTCACAAACATAATTGTCAGCACGCCGTTTTTATCGAACAGATTCGGCGGAATTTGAAATTCATGAAACGTGTCCGGCGCAAGACTCATTGGCTCGCTGCGCCAAAACTTGCCCGTTTCCGGCAGGCCAACCTGCCATAAACCCACAAACGTGCCGGAGGAGCTTTTGTTCGCCGAATTGAATTTGACGCGTAGTTGCAATGGCTCGTCGCGCAGAGAGTTTTTTGCAAAACCCAGATCAATCAACCATTCGCGCGAATAGCCCGGCGGCACGAGTTGGAAATCTGCTTTGACCTGCTCGCGAATCTGCCGTCGTACTTCCGCCAAATCCGTCGTCGTCACCGGGCTGTTTTTCAAGCGTGCTTGCAAAATCTGTTCTGTTTCGGCGTCAATTTCCACATCATTGCTCTTTTCCTTCGCCGCACCGCGCGCCACAAGCACTTGCTCGTGCAAAACTTTCTGTTCCGCCGGTGGCAATTTGTCCGCGCGCCATTCCAACAGGCCGTAAATGCACGCACCCGACAACGCCAGCAGCACCGCGTTCAGTGACATGATACCAATCCATTTACCCAGCCAGATTTGCCAGCGTGCAATGGGCTTCGTCGCGACGACTTGTATCTGACATTCCTCAATGTCGCGGGCAAGCGTGCCGCACGAAAGCCAAAGTGTCGAAAGTCCCAGCAGTGCCGTGATCGCGCTTAACGTATAAGTCAGCAAAATTTGCGTGAACCCGCGCGCCGTGCCGTCGTCCTTGATGATCAAAGGCAAACCGACGACCGCCAAAATCAGCAACGCCGCGATGACGAGGAACAACTTGAACCGCAGCGCGGCCTTCCACGTCAACCAAGCGATGGCGAGAAGTCTTTGCATGAATTCACGCTTTATCCACAGATTTCACAAATGAACGCAGATAAAAAATTATTTTGCCGAAAAAGGCACCGGTTTTACTGGCTGCGTAAATAAACGTAGCCTGCGGATGAAGAATCATTGTTTTGGTTTTCCGAGTAACGACGACAGTTTTTCATCCGCCTTCGACAAATCCACCGGCGCCGCCGGTTCAACTTTTGGCGTGGAACTGGCCGGCGGCGGGATTGTCGCCGCCTCTTTCGTCAACGCCTCCAGTTTTTTGTCATCAATTTTTGGCGGGGCAACCGGCGGCGATTTTGGTTCAGCCATTGATTGAACGTCGTGCGGCAAAGCCAGCCGTCCCAAAATTTTTTCTAGCGTCGGTTTTTCCTCCACGCCGCCGCGCAAATACTCGGCCACACGCGCGCCCGACTGCGCGCCGCTCGTTTCAGCGGCAGACGCGCGCGCTTTTTGCACCACGTCGAGAAAATAGCTTTCCAAATTTTGCGTCGGATTATCCACGCGCACTTTGTCCGTCACAACATCCTTGCGAATGATTTCCAACACGCGCTCCAAAGTTTCGCGCGGCAATACCGGCGTTGTGATTCGCAATGTATCCGGTTCAGCGAGCAATTCTTTCAGCGTGCCTGCCGCCTGAATTTTTCCGCCATAGTAAATCACCACGCGGTCGCAAACATCCTCCACGTCCGAAAGTAAATGACTGCTCAAAATCACCGTCTTGCCGCGACGCGCGAGCGCGATAATCAAATCCTTCACCTCGCGGCAACCAATCGGATCGAGTCCGGCGGTCGGCTCGTCGAGAATCACCAGATCGGGATCGTTGATGAGCGCCTGCGCCAGACCGATGCGGCGTTGCATACCCTTGGAAAATTCGCCGACGGCGCGCATTTGTGTCTGGCTCAAGCCGACCATTTCAAGCAATTGCTCCGAGCGATTTTTGCGTTCACCTTTCGAGAGATGAAAAAGATTTCCAAAAAAATCGAGCGTCTCGCGCGAGTTGAGGTAGCGATACAAATACGATTCCTCCGGCAGATAACCGATGCGCGCCTTTGTCTGTACATGGCGCGGCGAATGGCCGAAAACTTCGATATGGCCTTTTGTCGGATAAAGCAAACCGAGCAGCAATTTCACCGTCGTGGACTTGCCGGAACCGTTTGGTCCGAGCAGTCCGAAAACTTCGCCGCGCCGCACTTCAAAATCCACGTTGTCCACTGCGCGCGCCTTCGGCCGATTCCAAAAATCCTTGAAAACTTTCGTCAGCCCGCGCACGGACACGACAACCTCGGCTGATTTTTGATTGCCGGTTTGCGATTGTGAATTTAATTCGGCGACGGGCATAAATCAAATTATCACTGCAAGCTTTTCCAATTTCTCATTTTCTTCCGGTCCGACCTGCCAAGCCATTGCTCTGATTCATCAATCAATTTGTAATGGGGCGATTCGCGTTCATTCTTCTCCCACGTTTTTCGTTCAATCAGTTTTCGCCATGCCAGTTCTTGCAGGTTGATTGGTTCAACTTTACCACTATGAACATCCATCAATCGCTTTTGATAGTCAGTTATTGGCAAAATTACACCGTCAACCAATGCTTCAATCCAGAAGCCATAACGACTTAACAAATTTAGCTCGTCGCTTTCAAAAACTTCCGCCGAACATCCTAACGGATAATCTTGTTTTGCAAGATAGACCCGGTGTTCCACAGGCGTTTTCATTTTTTACGCCATCTTTGGCGTCAATTGGCCAGTGGCCTGGCGTAGTGGCTCTTCCGTTTCGGGATGGAAATGTTCCAGTTCCTCGCCTTTGCGCACGAGCCTCGCACTGTTGAAAATCACAATGAGTGTGCCGGTGACGTGCAAAATCGCGGCGGTGATCGGGCCGATAAAGCCGAATGCCGATGCCGACAGTCCGGCGATGATGAAGCAGACGCCGAACGCAAAATTCTGGTTGATGACCGCGCGCGTGCTGCGCGACAGTTTCACCAGGAATGGCAGCCGGCGTAAATCATTGTTCATGAGCGCAATCGTCGCGCTGTGGATGGCCACCTCGCTGCCCGCCGCGCCCATCGCGATGCCAATATCGCCTGCCGCGAGCGCCGGCGCGTCGTTCACGCCGTCGCCGATGACAGCAACGCGATAACCTTTCGCCTTCACGCTGCGGACAAATTCAACTTTGTCCTGCGGCAAACAATCGCCCTTGGCCTCTTCGCAACCGATTTCGGCGGCGACACGAGTGGCAACCACCTGACGGTCGCCAGAAATCATCGCTATGCGGCGGACGCCGGCTTCCTTCAAATCGGCCAACGCTTCCTTCGCCTCAGCGCGGGTCTTGTCCTGCAGTCCAACCCAGCCGATGCACTGGCCGTTGCGCGCGACAAAAATCAAACTCCAGCCTTCGGTTTCATTCAAATCCACGGATTTCTCGAAACCCGCGTCAATGCCGTTGTCCTTGAGCCATTGCGCGCGGCCAACCAAAATGTTCGCGCCGTTGATCTCCGCCTTCACGCCACGACCGGCGGTTTCAGCAAAATCTTTGGGTTCGGCCAGCGGAACTCCGGCTTCGCCAGCCAATTGGGCGAGTGCTTTAGCGGTTGGATGGTTACTGTATTTTTCAGTGGAAGCGGCGAGCAATAACAGTTCGGCGGGTTTCGTGTTGCCGATTGGCATGAGCCGGCTGACGGCGAGCTGGCCGGTTGTAAGTGTGCCGGTTTTGTCAAAGACGAATGCGTTGATTTTCGCGGCGGTTTCGATGTCGGCCACGTTTTTAATCAAAATCCCCAGACGCGCAGCAGCGGAAAGCGCGGCGACCATCGCGGTCGGCGTCGCCAAGATGAACGCGCACGGGCACGACACTACAAACACGGCGATGACGCGGTTCAAATCATGCGTGAATGCCCAGACCAGCGCGCCGATGACGAGCACAAGCGGCGTGTAAAAACCCATGTATTGATCCACGATTTTCTGGATGGGCAATTTGGTCTTTTCCGCCGCGATGATGAGTTCTCGCACGCGACCGAGCGTCGTGTCGGTTCCAGCGCGGGTAACTTTGATTTCCAGAACGCCGGTTAGATTTTGCGTGCCGGCAAAAACTTCGTCGCCCGTTTTTTTGTCGGCGGGCAATGATTCACCGGTGATGGTCGCCTGATTAAATGAACCCTGGCCACTGACAATGGTTCCATCCGCCGCGACATTGTCGCCGGGACGAATGCGAATCACGTCGCCAATCGTGAGTTCACTCGCAGCGACTTCCTCCTCGCTGCCGTCTTTTTTGATCCGGCGCGCCTTGGTCGGCGTAAGTTTGATGAGCGATTCAATCGAATTGCGTGCGCCTTCAGCGGTTCGCGTCTCGATGAGTTCGCCGGTGAGCATGAAAAATGCGACGACGCCAGCGATCTTGTAATTTCCTGATGCGAATGCCGCGAGCACGGCGATGGCAACGAGTTCGTTGATGCTCAAGCGGCCCACGCGCAAGTCCTTGATGGCGGTGACAACGATGGGATAACCCAATATGATCGCGCCGATGAATGCACTGGCACTGGCGGCGGTGCCCCCCTCTTCAAATAGCCAGTCCACGATGTAGGCGTTGAGAACGAAAACCACGCCTAGGACGGCCTGCCAGAGATGCACGACGGAATGTTCGTGATCGTGGCCACAGCCGCATGCATCGTCGTGTTCGTGTTGGCTCAAAAGTGATGTGACTTGCATAACAAATTTTTAAATTCCGATTTGCGAATCTCGAATTATGGACTCTGCGCCGCCGTATTCTGCTCTGGCGGCTCGTTGTTTAACATTAGCCGAAGTTCAATCGGTTTTCCATCGGCGTGCGTTGGCAAAAATTTCTTTTCGGCCACATTGGTCAGTACCTGCCCCATCGTTAGTACCAAGGTTTGCTGTGCGTATAAACCCGGGTTGCTTTCAAATTTTGGTAGTAATGCGCTGAACGTCTTCGCTTCGGCGGTAATTGAATCCACATAGCGTGCGCGCGCAGACTCGGCCTCGTTCGTGATGGTCGAGGCCTGCGCGCCGGACAGGTTCAAAACTTGATTTTCGTAACTGTGCGCGTCATTGAGAAGTGTTTCGCGGTTTTCGCGCGCAATGGTCACCTGATCGAAAATGTTCTGCAATTGGCGCGGCGGTATACGGTCGGTCACCTCGCAATGGTCAATGACGATGCCGAGTTGTTCCTGCTCGGTCAAATCGGTCACGCGCTGTTGCACGGCTTCTTGAAACCCGTCGACGTCGCTGTAAAGAATGTCATCAACCTTGAATTGCGCGGCGGTGTAGAGCAGCGCATTGTCCAGCGCGTTCTGTACCGTGTTCGACGCGGATGCGAAAACGAACACATAACGAATCGGATCATCCACGCGGTAGTAAAGCGTCGCGCGGGCATGAATGATGTTGCGGTCGGCAGTGATGAGGTAGCCGTCCACCGCCGGGTCGAGCGACGGGCCGGCGGGCAATTCCTCGCCGCTCAATTCCTGTTCCGGCGTCGTGAAGTACCAGCCGACCGTCGAGGAAACTTTTTGGATTTCTGTGATCGGAATCTTCACCACTTCGTCAATCGGATTCGGGAACGACCAGTGCAATCCCGAACCCAACAAGGCTTTCTGGCCTTCCCCGACCGGCTTGCCAAAACGCAGAATCACGGCTTTTTCCTGCGGACCGACCTGGAAAAACCCCGAACAAAAGAATGCGATGACCATCAGCAGCATCACGATTTTGACAATCGCAAAACTGCTGCGCAACGCCTCGGCCAGCGCCTGCGAACCGGCGTCCTGTGTTTCGGGCGCGTGGTCGTGATGATCGTGCTCGTCGCTCATGGTTGCTGGTTCGTCGAATTGGTCGGTAAATTTTGGAATAAATCAAACGGTGGCGTGCGCTCGTCGAAAATCAAAGTCGTGCGCTGGTTAAGCGATTGTTTGAGCGCGTCAATCCGTAAAAGAAAATTCGCCAGTTCGGGATTTTGCTGGAACACCGGCAAAGTTTTTGCCGCTTCGGCTTCGCCTTCACCTTGAATGCGCGTGGCAGCGGCATTGGCGTTGGCAATGGTTTCGGCGGCCTGACGGTCGGCAGCCGCCCGGATTTTTTGCGCTTCCGCTTCGCCTTCATATTGGAATTTGCTGATGAGAATTTGGCGCTCGGATGTCATGCGCTGGAAAACCGTCTGCGTGATGCTTTCGGGCAGCTCGATTTTTTTGAAACCAAGGAATTCGAGTTGAATGCCGTAATTTTGCGTCTGCAATTCGGATTGCACAGCTTGTTCGATTTCGTTTTCGATGGCGTCAAATTTGAGTTCCTTTGGATCCGCGTTCACAAAATCGGACAGCGGATGTTTGCCCACGAAATTGTTCTTGGCGCTACGCAACATGCCTTCGAGCATCTGTTGCGCGGCAGACACGGAACCGCCGGCGAATTTCGGAAAGAATGCCGCCGCGTCGGAAATTCGCCAGCCAACATAAATCGTCACGATCAAATTATTATTATCCGCCGTGAGGCTTTCGCTGAACTTGTCCTCAAAATTCTGGGTGCGCTGGTCGAATTTATAGACCTTCTGGATCGGCCACGGCCATTTGAAATAAGCGCCCGGCTGGTCGTAAGGTCGCGCGGACGGCCTGCCAAAGGTTGTGACGACAGCGACTTCGGACTGGCGCACCTGGAAAACAAACAGCAGCAGCACGAAAATAACGATCAGCACTGCGCCGATGACGACGGTTAAAACATTTCTTTTCATGGCGATTGATTATTTGGGGATGACGGCACGTTCAAATTCAAAAGGTCTTCGCGAATTTTGTCTTCCAGGTCGAAAATCACGACATCTTCCGTGTTTGTCACGAGCAAAATGTATTTGCGCGCGTTGGCCGTCGCGTTCGCGAAGGTCTTGAAATATGCGCGCTGCCGATACACCGACGGCGCAGCCTCGAAAGCCGGAATCTGGTTCGTGAACAGCGCCGCGCGGGCAAACGCCGAGACTTCCAGTCGTTGCCGCTCCGCGTCGGCAACATTCGTGGTCGTGAACGCCAGTGCTCCAGCCAGGGCATTCGTGCGAATGGCATCGGCCTGCGCGCCAAGAATCGTCGCGAGCTTCGTTTGTTCCGCGCCGACGACTTTTTCGTAATCACCCGCGACTTTTACCGGCGGATGAATGTCCTGCAAACCGACGAAAATAATTTTCGCGCCAAGTTTGTGCGCATCCGCAGCGGCTTGAATTTGTTTTTGCAATTCCTGCGCGGCTTCCAACCGCGAGTGCGACATCACGTCATTCAAGTCCACGCCCGCAAGATAACGCACCACGGCGCGCGTCGCCAAATCTTGCAGCAAATTCGTGGGGTCGGCGTTGTTGTAAGCCCACGCCCAAACATCGGTGATTTGAAATTGCACCGGGATGCTGACAGTGATCAAACTCACCGGCGGCGCTTTGAGTGTGTCGCTGGTGTCACCATTTTCATTTTGGATTGTCGCCGACGCGCTGCTACCGACGAGAAAATTTTCCTCTTTCGTGTGCGGCACCGACCACAAAACTATCCGCTCGTTTTCGCTTTGCTCGTCCGGCGTGTAGCCGACATCGAACGTCTGGATTTGCTCCGTGCGGTAGCGGTAAATTTTGTCCACCGGCCACGGCAATTTCAAATGCGCGCCGGGCGTCAAAACTCCACCCGACACCGGCTTGCCGAATCGCTCCAAAACCGCCTGTTCGCCCGCGTCAATAAAAACGACGGTGGTGGACAAAAGCAAAACCATCAGTTGCGCGAGCAGCAACACAGGCAGATTTTTTTGCAGCAATTTGAAAAACCACGTTTCGGAAACCTTGAAACCGAATTGATAATCCAGCGCCTGCGCCGCCGTCGTGAACAGGCTTTCGGGTTGCCCGAGCAAACCGATGAGCCGGCTGTCGTAAAGCGGTCGCGCGATTTTACCGCGTAGGCGCGGGCGGTAAATTTCCAGCAACAAGGTAACGAGTATTTCCGCCGCCATCAAACCGAGCAACATACACAGCATGCGGGCGACGTAGAAATCCACTTTTGGGAATTCCGCCTTGACGCCCGCAATGCCGAGCGCAGCGGCGAAACAAACATACGCGCCCGCCAGTAAAAAACTCGCGCTGGGCCGCAACAGCCGGTCCATTTCCAGCCGCGCAATCGTCACGGAAAAACGCCCGATCAAAAACAGCAGCAGCGCGAAAATGGCGAACAACGCCAGTGACGGCATCGCGCGTTCGGGTACGATGCCACCGTTGGCTTTGGAAAGCCAATGCCAGAGCAACCAGGCGCCACCCGCTTCCAGCAAGAACAGCAGCACGCAGAAACCCGGCACAAAAAATTTCTCGAACAGTTCGCGCGCGCGCCGCGCCGGAAAAACCTCCGCGTTCTTGGATTCAAACAGCGCCGATTCGCCTGTGGCACGGGCGAGTTCTTCCACCTCAAATTTTTCCAAGCGCTCGTTTTCCACGAGCCGCATCTGAAACCAGCTGGCGAACGCGACGAGTGCGCCGAGGCCAAGGAAAATGGAGGCCGCCTCGCCGGTCAACGAACCGGCGTAGGTGGTCACGACGAACGCGGCGATGAAAATCATCACCGCCGCGACCAGATTCACCAGGGCATTTTTTTGGACGGTGCGTTCCATTTAACTTAATTCACGTTCTTCAAACAGCGCCGTGCCTGCGGCCAGCGCCGCGCCCGCGTAGCAAATCGCGTAGGCGAACGCCTTGCCGACGTAAGCCCATTGAAATGTGTTCTTGCCCATGTCCAGAGCGTCCGCGAGCCAGAAAAGTTGCCAGTTCGGGATGATGCTGTAAAGCGTCGAAGCCCACCACGGCACATGGCCTTCAATTTTTCCGCCAGCTTGCGAGTAAATGTAATCCGACATTAGCCCAAGCAAAAAAATCGCGGAACAAATTGACAGCGTTGGAATGGTGTCGAAGCGGGTTGAACACGCAAGCGCAATTGCGGCCAGAATCCAGAGCGCGAACAAAATCAGGATTCCCGCCGGAATCAGCCGCCAATCCACGCGCGCCGTCGTGTAAAGGCTCTCCTGCTGTTTTGTGAATTGAAATATAATGAACACTGTGAACGTTGTCATTATCACCATCGCAAAAACAGCGTTGCTCACGAACGGACGCCGCAGGAAAAAATTGCCGAAACCCGCGAGCGCATAAGCGACGGCGACACCTGCCGCGAAAATTCCAATTGCCGGCAAATCGGTTTTGCCGTAGGCATCGAACGCCATGCGGCTGGCCAGCAGCACACCGATCATGTTTACATAAGTTAGCACCGTGAGTGCCGCGACGATCCCGGCGTATTTAGCCAGCAGAAATTGCGCGCGCCCGACCGGTTTCGACAAAACGGCCAGCGCCGTGCCACTGCGGATTTCCCGCGCGAGCGACGCCGATGCACTCAACACCGCGCCGAACAGTCCGGCCAGCAGCATGATTGCCAGTGTGCTGTTCTCGACCAGCTTCGGTTCGTCGCCGAACGCGAAGTAATACGGCACCGCGAGAAAAATCTCGAACAGCACGGAACCCGTCAGCAGCAGCAGAAAGACCGGCTGCCGGATCAACTCCATAAACGCGTTAACCGCTATGGTGAAAAATTGTCTCATAATAACTCGTGTTGGAGCATATGGGTCAATCAACCCGTTGCCAACGATTAACCGTCGCCGCTAAAATTTAAGAGTCATGCCGCCCATTTTTGTTCAAAACTTGCATTCACAGTTTATTCTTTTAGACTGGTTGTCGAAAATCTATGAATTTTGCGGAAGCGCGATTTTGGGGGTTGTTAGTTTGTAATCGAAAAACGCCCGTTTTTAAGGGGTTTTGATTTCTTATTAGGTTAATAAATTATTTCAATTCTTAATGCTTGGATGTTTGGAACGGATTTTATCCATCCGGTCAATGACGCTTTGGACATATTTCTTTTGCGATTCCGATGACAATAATTTTTTAACATTTTTAAGCTGGTCTTCCGCATCACTTAGAATCCCATCGTTACAAAACCAACCATTTGTGCTATCCATTTGTTGCTCAATATCTTGAACCAATTCGTTAAGGCTATTAGTGAATGAGAGATACCCGTCAGAAGTCGGATATTGATGAAATCTGGCTGCGGCCAACAATGGTTTGTTTGCTTGCCACGAATCGTTTTGGTTAGCCCCGGCATACAACTCGCATCGCGTGAAAAACTTTATTGCATATAGAAAAATCATCCCCAAAAGCTCGAAACTCGTCAATTCCGCGCCAACATTTGGACCGTCGAAGAATTGCGCCTGCGCGAATCAACTGTAAAACGATTGTATTAGTTCATCGCCCGTGCGATGGAATGCCACCACGCATCATGCAGTTCGGCCAGCGGCGCGTTGAATTCACCGTTTGCAATTTTAATCGTGAGCCGGTCACCGCCAACCTTGCCGATTTGAATTGCCGGAACGCCCATGAGCCTGGCGCGTTCGACAACTTTCACGGCTTCAAGCGCTTTGCAGGTGATGACGATGCGTGATTGTGTTTCACCAAAAATCAGCGCGTCGAGGCGCACGTTTTTGAAATTCGACAAATCAATTTGCGCGCCGATCAAACGCGGCGTTTCGCGGGCGACAAGTTGTGAAATGCAACTTTCGGCCAGACAAACCGCAAGTCCGCCGTCGCTGCAATCGTGCGCGCTCTTCACGAGGCCGGATTGAATCAAGCCGAGTAACGTCGTGTGCAGCATCTTTGCAATTTCCAAATCACAGTGCGGCGGCGACCCGGTTTTCTTGCTGTGAACGACCTGCAAATATGCCGAGCCGCCAAGACCCAGCAACGGATCGTCCGCGTCCGCGATTTCGCCGAGCAAAATAATCGCGTCGCTTTCGTCTTTGAACCATTGGGTCGTAACGTGTTCCGGTTTTTCCACGACACCGACCACCGCAACTGTCGGTGTCGGGTCAATCGGACCATTCGGATTCTGATTGTAGAGCGAGCAGTTACCGCCGGTGACCGGCGCGTTGAACGCCTTGCATGCCTCGGCCAGTCCGCGCACGGATTCGCGCATCTGCCAGAACAATTCCGGCTTGTGCGGATTGGCCATGTTGAGATTGTCCGTCGCGCCCAGCGGCGCGGCGCCGGCACACGCGAGATTGCGGCATGCTTCCGTCACCACCGCTTTTGCGCCTTCATACGGATCGAGATAAACGTAAACGCCGTTGCAATCCACGGTCATCGCGATGAGTTTTTCCGGCACGGATTTGCCGTTCGATGATTCCGGCAGCGAATCACCTTTGATGCGAATCACCGCCGCGTCGCTGCCGGGGCAGACGACCGATCCGTCACGTACTTGATGATCATATTGGCGATAAACCCAGTTCTTCGACGCGATGCTCGGCCACGCGAGAAGCTTTTTCAAATCTTCGGCAGGATTTTTTGTGTCGGCAATTCCGTCCAGGCGAAATGCGCGAACGGCCTTCAAATATTCCGGCTCTCTGGAATCCCGCTGATACACCGGCGATTCGTCCGCAATTTTTTTTGCAGGAATGTCGGCGACAATTTTGTCGTGATGTTTCACGACCATGCGTCCCGTGTCCGTGACGACGCCGATTTCCGACCACGGCAAATCCCATTTGTCGAAAATGCGCTTCACTTCCTCTTCGCGGCCTTTGTGGACGATGATCAGCATCCGCTCCTGCGATTCGCTTAACATGATTTCATAGCTCGTCATGTTCGGCGCGCGTTGCGGTACTTTATCCAGCTCGATTTCAATTCCGGTTCCCGCGCGCGCGGCGGTCTCGCAAGTTGAGCAGGTCAAACCCGCCGCGCCCATGTCCTGAATTCCCGCCACCGCGCCGGTGGCGAGCAATTCCAAACACGCCTCGCAAACCAGTTTTTCCATGAACGGATCGCCTACTTGCACCGCGCCGCGCTGCTGTTCGGCGGATTCCTCGGTCAAATCCTGCGACGCAAACGCCGCGCCTGCAAGTCCATCGCGCCCCGTCGCCGGGCCGACGTAGAAAACCGGATTGCCGATGCCCTTTGCCGCGCCGCGCGCAATTTGGTCGTGACGCAGCACGCCGAGGCAAAACGCGTTCACCAGCGGATTCCCTTCGTAGGATTTGTCGAAATAAACCTCGCCGGCAATGGTCGGAATTCCAAAACAATTTCCGTAGTGCGCGATGCCGTTTACGACACCGCTGAAAAGTCGGCGCACTTCGGGATTGGAAAGTTCGCCGAAGCGCAGCGAGTTGACTGCGCAAATTGGCCTTGCCCCCATCGTGAAGATGTCACGGACGATGCCACCGACGCCGGTGGCCGCGCCCTGAAACGGCTCAACCGCGCTCGGATGATTGTGCGATTCAATCTTGAACGCGATGGCCAGACCGTCGCCGATGTCAATGATGCCCGCGTTTTCCTCGCCCGCGCCGACGAGAATCTTCGGTGACTTGGTCGGGAATGTCTTGAGCAGCGGGCGCGTATTTTTGTAGCTGCAATGCTCGCTCCACATCACGGAGAAAATGCCCAGCTCGGTATAGCCCGGTTCGCGTCCGCCGAGAATTTCCCTGGCATGGGCGTATTCGTCTGGCGTGAGGTTGTGCTTCGCGACAAGTTCGGGTGTGATGGCGGGTTCGGTCATTTGTTAAATCGCTAAATTCCTAAAGCTTTACAAAACCATTCAAAATCTCCCAAAGCCTCGGTGTCAGCGCGAATTATTCGCAAACCATTTTCGTCAGGGTTTTCCTGAATTACTGCTGACCTCAATTCATTTTCAATTAATACTCGAAGTTCAGATTTTGCATTTTCATTGCAGTAAAACCAAACTTCTGCTTTGAACGGTCTGTCGTTGTCCGAAAGATAGCCATAATCCTCCAGTTCTTCGATTCCAAGCTCACCCAACGAAGTCACCAAATCTTTTTCTAATTCTGTATTTGGTTCTAAAAGAGATTCCCAATTTCGTCTCTTCAACAAAAAAGTTTTGCCGAATTTCTCACAAAACTTTTCACCAGGCATGTCGCCTTTTTCTTTTTGTTGAACTACAATATAATGAACTGTGGACAACTGATTAAAATCACTTCTATTCCCATATTGATGGCCGTAACCTTCCCCTTTATCCGTCACGTTCCAAAACGGCAAATTTTCGTCATCGGATTCAAACCAAGGATTTTGTTTTGGTTGTAGTTCCGCCCAAACTTTGAATTCAGTGACTACCAAAATATGCCTTTTAGAATTTTCCAATTTTAGGTCTGTGCAATCAGCCGCTTGGAGGCTCGGTTTATAATTTTCAATGTCTTCTTCAATGCCAGCAAATCTCAAGAGGAAATTCTTTTTGAATTGGTAATCGTGCCTTAATGCAAATCCCACCGCAGCAACCGCAAAAATTTCCAACCGTTCTTGATTCTGCTTGTCGTTTCCAGATGGGCCAGATCGGGAATATCGGCTTCGGCGAAAAAGTTGTGCAAAAGATGGAGTACTCATTTTATGCCACCTTCGCCGCCATCTTGTTTTGCAACGCGGCAATCATGCTTTCAAAAATAAATCTGCCGTCGGCGCTGCCGAGAATTTCCTCGCTCGCGCGGTCGGGATGCGGCATGAGCGCAGCCACATTGCGGCGTTCGTTGCAGATGCCCGCGATGTTGAGCAGCGACCCGTTCGGGTTTGCACTTTCGGTCAATTCGCCTTTGGCGTCGCAGTATTGCCAGAGAATCTGGCGGTTGGTTTTCAATTTTTCCAGCGTCGCTTCATCGGCAAAATAGCAGCCTTCACCGTGCGCGATGGGAATTTTCAAGATTTTCTCCGCCGGAATTTTGCCGGTGAACGGCGTTTCAAAATTATTCGTCTTCAAAAAAACCTGTTCGCAGTGGAATTGCAGGTCGCGGTTGCGGATGAGCGCGCCGGGCAGCATTCCGGCTTCGCACAAAATCTGGTAGCCGTTGCAGATGCCAAGGACGAGGCCACCGTGGTCGGCGAATTGTTTCACGGCCTGCATCACGGGGCTGAACCGCGCAATAGCGCCACAGCGCAGGTAATCGCCGTAGCTGAAACCGCCGGGCACGATGACGGCGTCGGCGTCGCCGAGCAAAGTGTCCTTGTGCCAGACGAAGTTCGCGGCGTGGCCGAGCACACGGACGGCGTGGACGCAATCCTGGTCGCAGTTGGAAGCGGGAAATTGGAGGACGGCAAAGTTCATTCAATTTCCAGCTTGTAGTCTTCAATCACCGGGTTGCTTAAAAATTTATGCGCGGCCTCGTCGAGCGCCTTGCGCGCCGCTTCCTTGTCGCTGCCGTCGAGTTCGATCTCCAGATATTTGCCAACGTGGACGGCTTTGATGCCGCGATGTCCCATGTGTTCGAGAGCTTTCAACACGGTGATGCCCTGCGGATCAACGACGGCTTTTTTCGGGGTGATGATGATTTTTGCTTTCATGCTCGCGCGAAGGAATTTTGCGAAAATTTTTCGCGCCACGCGAGAATTTTCTGGCCGCAGAAGGATTTCCCGCGTCGCAACAAACATTGAATTTCCACGCGTGCTGCGCCATTCTTCATTTCATGAATATCGAGCAATCGAACGACGCCCCGGTTTGTAACATCAGTACGGAACGCAAGCCCGTCGAGCCCTGTTCCATCGTCATTTTCGGCGCGAGCGGCGATTTGACCGCGCGCAAATTGATTCCGGCGTTTTATCATCTCGCCAAAGACGGGCAGTTGCCGCCGACGTATCGCATCATCGGTTTCGCGCGGCGCGAAAAAACGGACGACGCGTGGCGGCAGGAATTGCGCGAGGCACTCGATCAATTTTCCCGCACCAAACCCGTGGACGAAAAAGTCTGGAACGGGTTCGCGGCGAATTTGTTTTATTGCGTGGGCGATCTCACGGATGACGCGGCTTACATGAAACTGGAAAAAAAGTTGAGTTCGTTCGACGAACCGTCATTGCGCCGGAACTTGCTTTTTTATCTCGCCACGCAGCCGAGCCAGTTCGGGACGGTAATCGAACAAATTCACAACGCCGGTTTGCTGCATCGGGACGGCAAACGCGGCTGGCAGCGCATCGTCGTCGAAAAGCCGTTCGGCCATGACCTTGCGTCCGCGCGCGCGCTGAACGCCGAGTTGACGCGCTTCGCCCACGAGTCGCAGGTCTGCCGCATTGACCATTATCTCGGCAAGGAAACCGTGCAGAACATTTTGATGTTCCGCTTTTCCAATTCCATTTTCGAGCGGCTGTGGAATCGCGATTCCATTGATCACGTCCAGATTACCGTCAGCGAAAAACTCGGCGTGGGCGAACGCGGCGGCTATTACGAGGAGGCCGGCGCGCTGCGCGACATGGTGCAAAACCACATGCTGCAGGTGCTTTCGCTCGTGACGATGGAACCGCCCGTTTCGCTCGAATCCGAATCCATCCACAACGAAAAAGTGAAGCTGATGCAGTCCATCCGGCATTTGACGCCTAACGACGTCGCGCATCAGATCGTGCGCGGCCAATACTTCGCCGGGTTCGCCGACGGCCAGTTGCGCCCCGGTTACCGGCAGGAACCGAAAGTAAAATCGGATTCCAACGTCGAGACTTACGTCGCGTTGAAACTGTTCATAGACAACTGGCGCTGGTCGGGCGTGCCGTTTTATTTGCGCACCGGAAAATACCTGCCGCAAAGCGCCAGCGAAGTGCGGATCCAATTTCGCCCCACGCCGCACGTTCTGTTCGCCGCGCAATGCGGGCCAAAACTCGACGCCAACGCGCTCGCGCTGCGCCTGCAGCCGAACGAGGGAATTTCCCTGCATTTCAACGGCAAAATTCCCGGCATGAGCGTCGGTGTGCGCCCCGTGCGCATGCACTTCAGCTACGACGCCGAGTTCGGCGCTTACACGCCGGAGGCTTACGAGCGCCTGCTGCTCGACGCCATCGCCGGCGATGCAACGCTCTTCATCCGCCGCGACGAAGTCGAGACCGCGTGGCAGATTGTGGACTCCATTCGCGCCGGTTGGGACGGCAAATCGTTGACGAACCGCGAATTTTACGCCGCCGGAACGTGGGGACCCGTCGCCGCCGACGATTTGCTCGCCCAAAGCGACCACGTCTGGCACGAGCCGCAGGTGATAAAATAAATCGAAATTATTTGTAAGAAAATTTTGGATTTCCTATTTGGCAGTGTTGGTTGGAATTCTTTTGAAAATTCTTCCAGTGCCTGCATTTATTGGACGTTAGAAATGAAAAACTTTGAACTGATTTCCTTCACCAACGCCGACGAACTGGCTTCGCGTGCCGCCGGCGCGTGGCTGGAAGAAATCGAATCGGCCAATCGCGCTGGCAAATCGCATTGCGTCGCGCTTTCCGGCGGTCGCATCACGCAAAAATTCTTCGCTTCGACGGTGGAACAGGCTAAAACTCGCGCCGTTTCGTTCGAGCGCGTCCATTTTTTCTGGGCGGACGAGCGCTGCGTCCCGCCGACCGACCCGGAAAGCAATTTCAAATTGGCGGACGAACTTTTGTTCGCACCATTGAAAATTTCCGAAAGTCAAATCCATCGCATTCATGGCGAATTGCCGCCGGACGCCGCCGCCGCCCAAGCCGTATTAGAAATTTCCCGCATCGCGCCCAAAAACTCCGAAGGCCGGCCGGTTTTGGATCTGATTTTTCTCGGCATGGGCGAGGACGGTCATGTCGCTTCACTGTTTCCAAACGCCCCGGCGGCAATCGCGGATTGCACCGCTCCATTTCTGGCCGTTGAAAACTCGCCCAAGCCGCCGCCCAACCGCATTACTTTGAGCTACCCGGCCATTGCCACTGCGAAAAATGTCTGGGTGCTGGCTTCCGGTGCGGGCAAAGAGGCGGCGTTGCGCGATTCGTTGAATTTTACAGAAAAAACTCCGCTGGCGCGGGTCGTTCAATCGCGTTCGCATACCAGGATTTTCAGCGGGATCCGGCTGGATTGAGCGGGCTAAAAAAAACTTTGATTTTTTTTGAACAAATGGTAGGCTTGTTCGTCTGATATGTATTAAACGAATGATTTCGCTGTTCGTTTAGGGTTGGCAGAGAGGTTTTGCTCGCGGCGCGGCTCGAACAGCGACCCCAAGTTGGTCGCGTCGCCCTTCTGAGCGCCTTGGTGAGGGCGTATAAACCTCGTCACCGCGGGAGGCCGGACGCAAGTCCGGCCTTTCGCTTTTGTACAGGCGAATTCCGCATTGATTAAGGTCGGAAAACGATTAAACTCCCTGGCGCATGAAACATCAGCTCGATTTCGAGAAGCCGATCTTCGAACTGCAAAACAAGCTGGACGATCTCCGCCAACACCCGGAAAAGCACTCGCTGGGCATCAGCTTTGAGGAGGAAATCCAGGTCATCGAAAAAAAACTGGAAGAAACCCGGCGGCAGATTTTCTTGAACCTCACCGCGTGGCAGCGTGTTCAACTCGCGCGTCATCCCAAGCGCCCTTACACGCTGGATTACATCAATCTCGCGTTCACGGATTTTCACGAACTGCATGGTGATCGGTTGTTTGCCGAAGACCGCGCGATGGTTGGCGGTTTTGCCAGACTGGGTGAACACCGTGTGGTCATCATCGGCACACAAAAAGGCCGCGATACGAAGGAAAATATTTTACGTAACTTCGGCTCGGCGCATCCTGAAGGGTATCGCAAGGCGCTGCGTTTGATGCGGCTCGCAAACAAATTCGGCCTGCCCATTATCACGCTCATTGACACCGCTGGCGCGTATCCCGGCATCGCCGCCGAGGAACGCCACATCGCCGAGGCCATTGCCGTCAATCTCCGTGAAATGACGCTCCTCGAGGTGCCCATCATCGCCGCCGTCATCGGCGAAGGCGGATCCGGCGGCGCACTCGGTATCGGTGTGGCCGATCGCGTGCTGATTTTGGAGAACGCGTATTATTCCGTCATCAGCCCCGAAGGTTGCGCGGCGATTTTGTGGAAAGACCGCGCCAACGCCGCCAAAGCCGCCGCCGCCCTTAAAATCACCGCGAAGGATTTGCTTAAATTCAAACTCGTGGATGAAATCATTTCCGAACCGCTCGGCGGCGCACACACCGACGTCGCTGGAACCGCTGTGAATCTGAAAACGCATTTGCTCAGGCATCTCGAGGAAATTCTCGCGTTGCCAATCTCCGAACGCCTCAAAAAGCGTTACGAAAAATTCCGCGGGCACGGACGTTTCATTGAAAAAATCGAGCCGTCCGAAAACGGCGTCGTTCCTCAGGCTTCAGCCGCGTAAAAAATTCCAGTGCTCTATCCACTCACCTTTCAACCGGTTTTCAAGGAGCGCATCTGGGGCGGACGTGAACTCAAACGGCTTTATGGCAAAAAGCTGCCGCCCGCCGTGCCCATAGGTGAATCGTGGGAAATCAGCGATCGCCCCGGCGATACCAGTGTCATCACCAACGGCCCGCTTGCCGGAAAAAATCTGCGCTGGCTCATGGAAAATCACGCACGCGAATTACTCGGTGATGCCAGGTCTGCCGGCAAAAGTCATTTTCCACTTTTGATAAAAATTCTCGATGCGCGCGACAAACTTTCGCTCCAAGTCCATCCGCCGGCGGGCAAGGCCTTCAGACTCAAAGGCGAGCCGAAGACCGAGATGTGGTTCATCGCCGATGCCGCGCCCGGTGCGGAACTGTTCGTCGGCCTCAAACGCGGCGTAACGCGCGCGGAATTTGAGAAAAAAATCAAGAGCGGTGAAGTCGCCGGATGTTTTCATCGGGTGAAGGTAAAATCGGGAGACGCAATGTTTCTGCCCAGCGGTCGTGTTCACGCGATTGGCGCCGGGCTGGTGATTTTTGAAATTCAGCAAAACTCGGACACGACGTATCGCGTGTTTGACTGGAATCGCACCGGTCTCGATGGCCGGCCGCGCGAACTGCACATCACCCAATCGCTCGCGAGCATTGATTTCAATGACTTTGAGCCGGATTTGATTAAGGAAAAATTTTCTGGTGACGACAAAATTAAAACTCGTCCGCTTGTGAACGATCCGCTTTTCAACGTCAGGCATTTGGAAATGAAATCGGGCACACGCACTGAGTTGAAATCGCACACGCTGCAAATCGCCGGTGTTTTGCGCGGACAACTTGCGGTTCAAAGCGGCTCGACTGCCGTGAATTTGTCCGCCGGACAATTTTGTCTCGTGCCCGCGTGTTTGGAGCGGACGGAAACTCTGGCTAAATCAGCCGCGAGGGTGTTGCAAGTCGAGGCAAACTGATTTGCTTCAATACAAACTCTTTGGAGACGGTTTATGACTTTGCTTTCTTTCGCGCAGAAAATCCCGCCACATCCGATAACGGATTAGGACCTTTTGAAACGGACTGGCGGCGGCAAATTCGGCGGCATATCTGGTCCGGCTGGATTCACGCAACGCAGATTCCTTGCCTCGCATATATTGCTAAGCACCGCCGGCAATAAATTTACTTTTCAAGCTTTGGCGCTAATTCAGCGACAGATCGTCCGGCATTTGTGAGAGGAGTTTGTTGCGCCAGCCGCCTTTGCTTTTCAAAATTTTCTGCCAGAGCTGGTCGGATGGCGTGTCGAAAACAAGTTCGAGCGACGCGGGAAACGTCAGCCATGCTTTCCGTTTCATTTCGTTTTCAAGCTGGCCGGGCGACCAGCCGGCGTAGCCGGCAAACATTTTGACTTTTTTCTCCGGCGAAAATGATTCGCCGATTTCCATCAAATCGTCGAGCGAATGTCCGAGGTCCAGGTTCGGAAACACATTCGCATCGGGAATGAAATTGTCCGCGTGCAAAAAACTCAACGCGTTGGGCTGCACCGGCCCGCCGAGAAACAGCGGCGATTCCTTGAGCATGTCGGGCAAATCGGCGACGATGACTTCGCCGATCTTGCTGCCGGCGGAACGGTTCAGCACAAGGCCGAACGCGCCCTCGGTATTGTGTTCACAAATCAAAACGACGGAGCGATGGAAAAACGAACCGGCCAAATCACCGCCGTCCAGCAGCAATTTTCCTTTGCAGAATTTTCCCGTCTCGCTCATTGCCCGCTCCAATGTGCATCACGAATGCATAACTGGCAAGCGGCCCGGAAAACAAAAACGGGGTGAAATGCCTCCGCGCCTTGGGTTTACAGCGTTTTCAACGGCTAAAGTGACTTCACTTTTTTCATAATCGCCGCGGCATCAATGCCGAACTTCTCAAGCAATTCTTCAGCCTTGCCGGAATGCGGTAAACCCGTTACGGCGAGTTTGTGAACTTTGATTCCGTCCGCGCTCAATTCGCCCGCGACCGCGTCGCCCAAACCGCCTTCGGCATAATGATCTTCAACGGTGATGACCGTGCCACCGGTTTTTTGCGCGGCGGTTTTGATGACCTCCCTGCCGAGCGGCTTGATGCTGTAAGCATCAATGACCGTGATGCCGACGCCTTCATTTTTCAAGGCGTCAGCGGCTTTCAATGCTTCAAAAAGCGTGACCCCGGCGGCGACGACGGTGACTTTATCGCCCGCGTTCTGACGCAGCACTTTCGCGCCGCCAATGGGAAATTGTTCGTCGTTGCCGTAAATGACCGGCGTCTTGGGACGCGAGGTGCGGAGAAAATAAACGCCTTTGCCCAGCGCCATTTGTTCAAGCAATTTTTCCGTGCTGACGGCATCGCTCGGATACAAAACGGTGCTGCCGACAACCGCGCGCATCATCGCCAAATCTTCCAGCGCCATTTGCGACGGGCCGTCCTCGCCGATGCTCACGCCGACGTGCGAACCGACGAGTTTCAAGTTCGCCTGCGAGATTCCCGCGACGCGAATCTGGTCATACGCGCGGGTGAAAAATGTGGCGAACGTGGATGCAAATGGCGTTTTGCCGCGCGCGCCGAAGCCGGTGGCCACTCCAACTATGTTTTGTTCCGCGATGAAACACTCGATGGAACGGTCTGGAAATTTTTTGAAAAATTTGTCCGCAAACGTGGAATTTTTTGTGTCGCCGTCCAGCGCGACGACGCGCAAATCCGCTTCGCCGATGCGCGCAAGCGCATTGCCATAGGCCTCGCGGGTGGCAATGGAATCACCGAGTTTGTAGTTGATCGGTGGATAATTTTCAGGCGCGACATTTTTGGGTTCGGGCATTTGATTCGGCGCGGGAATGGCAACCCCGATGCCGGATTTCGCGCTCGGCTGAAGTTCGGCAATCGCTTTCGCGGCTTCGTCCTTGTTCAATGGTTTGCCGTGCCAGCCTTCCTTGTCCTGCAAAAAGGAAATACCCGCGCCCTTGTAGGTTTTGGCGATGATGGCGAGCGGTTTCTCGGCAAGGCCGACGCCGCCGAGAACTTCGGCGATTTCCTCGATGTCGTGTCCGTCAATGTCTTCAACGCGCCAGCCGAACGCTTCAAAACGGTCGCGGTAAATTTCGATGTGATGGCCAAACGCAGTTTCCTGACTTTGACCGAGGCGGTTCGCGTCCACGATGGCGATCAAATTATTAAGTTTGTTAACACCCGCGAGCGACGCGGCTTCCCAAACGGAACCTTCGGCGATTTCGCCGTCACCGAGCAGGACGTAAGTGTTGTAATCCAGTTTGTCGAGCCGCGCGGCCAACGCCATGCCGACGCCGACGCTCAAGCCCTGGCCGAGCGAACCGGTCGCCACGTCCACAAACGGCAGGCGCGGCGTCGGGTGACCTTCGAGTTCGCAACCGAATTGCCGCAGTTTCAATAATTCGCTCGTTGGAATCAATCCGGTTTCCGCCCATGCGGCGTAAAGCAGCGGCGCAGCGTGGCCTTTGGAAAGAATAAAACGGTCGTTGTTGTAGTAATGGGGATTTTTCGCATCGTAACGCATCTGGCCGAAAAAAAGCGTCGCCACCAGATCCGCTGCCGAGCAGCAGGAAGTCGGATGGCCGCTGCCCGCCGCCGTCGTCGCATTAATGGAATGAATCCGCAGTTGATTTGCAATGCCCTTCAATAATTCAATATCAGTCTCAATCATGGAGCGCGCAGTTTATGCGAGAAACACCGAAAGCCAAGAATGAAATAACTGAAGGGAATAATATATTTGACGCAGTGAGCCGCAACCTGGAGCGAAGAATAAGTTTTGTGAGAACAATCCTGTTCAAGCTGCTTGGGGAAGCTGGCTGGATTTTTCTAGTAACGTACGGACTTCTTCATCTGTTGTCTGCGAGAAGTCCTCATACCATTCTCCGACGCCCACGAAATCGGCGGGGGACATCACGGCAACGAACTCGTCCACACCGCCTCGCATCTCCTGCATTGTGGACAACGCGGCGGTGGGGGTGGCCACAACGATGCGGCCTGCCCCCAATTGTCGCAGAGCTTCCACCGCCGCCCACATGGTCGAGCCGGTCGCGACACCATCGTCCACCAGGATGACCGTGCATCCCTGGACATCGACCACAGGGCGGTTGCCGCGATATGCTCGCTCGCATCGTTCCAGTTCACGTTCTTCGCGGGTGACGACTTCGTTGATGGCGGCGTCGGAGATGCCCAGCGTTTTGATCACGTCACCGTTGAGAATGCGCCCTCCGCCGCTGGCGATGGCCCCCATCGCCAGTTCCTTCTGACCCGGTACACCGAGCTTGCGCACTACGAACACATCAAGCGGAGCGTTCAGAGCTTGTGCGACCTGATAACCCACGGGCACACCGCCACGCGGCAGGGCGATCACGAACACTTTCGCACAATTGGTGTATTTGGCCAGTTTCCGTGCCAGTAATTGGCCGGCTTCCGTCCGGTCGCGAAATTGTATGTGCATAACGTTCCTTTCGGTTGACTGGATTAACGATCATCATCCGGTAACAGGTGGCGATAGAACCAGCATGTTGCCAGACTCTCAACTTCGGCTAGCGCCCCGGGTTCTTCAAACAAATGCGTGGTGTGCGTAATGATCGCCAGACCCTTCTCGCATTTCAACAATCCGCAGTTCTGGCGTTCTGTTGATTGAATCCAACATGGTCGAATCACGTTCATCAACAATTATTAGCGTGCCAATTACCTTTTCAAGCGACGGTGATGTCTTTGTCCAGATAAACGTCCTGAATCAAGTTCAACAATTTCACGCCGTCTTTCATCGGGCGTTGAAAGGCCTTTCTTCCCGAAATCAATCCTGTGCCGCCCGCGCGTTTGTTGATGACAGCCGTTTTCACCGCGTCCGCAAAATCATTTTTGCCCGATTCACCGCCGGAATTGATCAATCCCGCGCGCCCCATGTAACAATTTACAACTTGATAGCGCGTGAGGTCGATCGGATGGTCGGTCGTCAATTGCGAATAGACCAGTTCGCTCGTCTTGCCGAATTTTTCCAGCGCTTTGTAGCCGCCGTTGTTCGTCGGCTGTTTTTGTTTGATGATGTCCGCCTCAATCGTCACGCCCAGATGATTGGCCTGTCCGGTGAGATCGGCGGATGTGTGATAATCCTTGTCCTGCTTGAATGCCGGATTGCGCAGGTAACACCAAAGCACCGTCGCCATGCCCAACTCGTGCGCGCGTTGAAACGCCCGGCTCGTTTCAATAATCTGGTGATGACATTCGGGCGAGCCGTAATAAATTGTCGCGCCGACGGCCACCGCACCCATCCGCCAGGCCTGTTCGGCCCGCGCGAAATAGATTTGATCGAAGCTGTTCGGATAGGTGAGCAATTCGTTGTGGTTCAATTTCACGAGAAATGGAATTTTGTGCGCATATTTGCGCGCCACCGCGCCCAGTCCGCCGAGCGTTGAAGCGACCGCATTGCA